>JAZBPF010000317.1:0-2165 GCA_036351515.1 Pseudomonadales bacterium
GCGTAGCGCTCGCTCATCTCCTCGAGCCCGATGGGCCGGATGAGGGACGCCTTGCCGGCGGTGCCGAAGGCCTCGTAGCGCGCCTTCACGATGTCCTTCATGGCCGCCGTGGAGGCCTTCAGCCACTTGCGCGGATCGAACTCCGAGGGGTCCTTCGCGAGGAAGCGGCGGACGGCGCCGGTGGAGGCGAGGCGCAGGTCCGTGTCGATGTTCACCTTGCGCACGCCGTGGCGGATGCCCTCCTGGATCTCCTCCACGGGCACGCCGTAGGTCTCCGGGATCTCGCCGCCGAACTCGTTGATGACCGCCAGCCACTCCTGGGGCACGGAGGAGGACCCGTGCATGACCAGATGCGTGTTCGGGATGCGCTGGTGGATCGCCTTGATGCGGTCGATGGCGAGGATGTCGCCCGTCGGCGGCCGGGAGAACTTGTAGGCGCCGTGGCTCGTGCCGATGGCGATGGCCAGCGCGTCGACCCCGGTCTTCTGCACGAAGTCCGCGGCCTGCTCGGGGTCCGTGAGGAGCATGTCGTGGGTGAGCGTGCCGGAGGCGCCGACGCCGTCCTCCTCGCCGGCCTCGCCGGTCTCGAGGGAGCCGAGGCAGCCGAGCTCGCCCTCCACGGAGACGCCGCAGGCGTGGGCCATCTCCGTGGCCAGGCGCGTCACCTCGACGTTGTATTCGTACTCGGCGGGGGTCTTCTGATCCTCCCGCAGCGAGCCGTCCATCATCACGGACGTGAAGCCGAGCTGGATCGAGCGCTGGCAGACCGCCGGCGACGCGCCGTGATCCTGATGCATGACCAGCGGGATCTCGGGCCACTCCTCGGCCGCGGCGAGGATCAGGTGGCGCAGGAAGGTCGGCCCTGCGTACTTCCGCGCGCCGGCGGAGGCCTGCACGATGACCGGGCTGTCGGTCTCGGCGGCGCCCTCCATGATCGCCCGCATCTGCTCCAGGTTGTTCACGTTGAACGCGGGCACGCCGTAGTCGTGCTCGGCCGCATGGTCGAGGAGCTGGCGGAGCGTGATGAGGGCCATGGTCTCTCTCCGGGATCGGGTGGGGGACGGGGCGTACGACCGGCCGCGGAACCCGGGCCGACGATGCTTCGGAGTCTACCGGAGGCGCTCCGCGGGCGTGGAGCGGAAGGACCCGCCCCTCCGTCGCGCGCAGCAGCCCTTCACTCCGGATCCGCCCAGACCCGGAACGCGCGCAACTCGCTCGGGCCGAAGCTGTTGCTGATGGCGACGTCCGCCGCGTCCCGTCCCCGGGCGATGAGGATCCGGCCGATCCGCCGCTGATGATTCCGGGGGTCGAAGACGTACCAGCCGCCGTCCAGGCGGGCCTCGAACCAGGCGGCGAAGTCGCCGGGCGCGTGCGGGGGAGCGACTCCGACGTCGCTCAGGTACCCGGTGCAGTAGCGCGCCGGGATGTTCATGCAGCGGCAGAGGGCGACGGCGAGATGGGCGAAGTCGCGGCAGACCCCGGTCCCGTCCTGCAGGACGTCGAATGCCGTCTTCGTGGGGCGCGCATGCTCGTAGCCGAAGCGCACGTGGCCGTGGACGAAGTCGCAGATGGCCTGCACCCGCGCCCAGCCCGGGGGCGTTCCGGAGAAGAGATCCCAGGCCGTCTGCATCAGCCGGTCCGTCTCGCAGTAGCGGCTGCCCAGGAGGAAGAGCAGCACCTCGTCCGGGAGCTCCGGCACCGCCACTTCCCGGGCGCTCGGGACCCAGGGGTCGGGCGCCCCTGGGTCGTCCAGGAGCGCGTCCGCCGAGAGCCGGAGCTCCCCCGCGGGCGCGACCAGGCGGGTGCACCGGTTTCCGAAGGAGTCCAGATAGCTCGCCTGCGGTACCGGGGGATCGGTGAAGAGCGTGTCGGGCCGGACCAGGTCCGCGGCCCGGGAGCCGTGGATGTGCAGCGTGAGCAACAGCGGGGTGGGCTGCGGACAGGCGAGGACGATCTCGTAGCCGACGCGCAGGCGGATCATGAACGCTCCCGGAGCCTCCGCGCCGCCGGAGTCGGCCTTCGCGCCCGGGCGCGCGAACGGGTCGGTGCGGCGCACCGACCGCCAGCGTCTCCCTCCGACGCCGCGGGAGCAAGCGGCCCGTGGGACTCCGGGACAGGCCCGGGACCCGGCGCACCCGCCCGCCGGGACGCTCGGCCCGCCGGCC
>JAZBPF010000318.1:0-6532 GCA_036351515.1 Pseudomonadales bacterium
GAGGCGATCGCGAGCAGGCCGAGGGCCGCGGAGACGAGCGCCCCCGCGAGCGCCGCGCCGAAGGCCCCGAGGAGCAGCCGGCCGCTCACGAGGCGGGCTCGATGCGTCCGCTGCCGCCGAGCACCCGCACCTCGCGCTGCGGGAAGGGAATCGACACGCCGGTCTCGCGCAGCGCCTTCCAGATGTCGTAGAGCAGGTCGGCCCCCACGCGGTTCCGACCATCGTCGATGCCCTCCATCCAGAACTCCACCAGGATGTCGATGCCGGACTCCCCGAAGCCTGCGATCTCCGCGTCGGGACGCTCCTCGATCGGCACGTTCGGACCACTGAGCACGGAGGGATGCCTTCCGACGACCTCGCGCAGGAGCGGGAAGAGCGCGTCCAGATCGGTCTCGTAGGCCACCTGGAACTCGAGCGCGTAGCGCTGCTTCGGATTCGAGTGGGTCCAGTTGACGAAGGTCTCCGTGATGAAGCGCTCGTTCGGGACCATGACCTCCTTGCCGTCGAAGGTCTCGATGACGCTGTAGCGCATGTTCAGCTGCGAGACGCGGCCGAGGGGGCCTTCCTCGAACTGCACGTAGTCGCCGATGCGGAGCGACCGGTCGAGCAGGATGATGATCCCGGAGATGAAGTTCGAGGCGATCTGCTGCAGGCCGAAGCCGAGGCCCACGCCGACGGCACCGCCGACCACCGCGAGCGTCGTGAGGTTGATGCCGACGACGTTCAGCAGCAGCAGGAACACCACCACGAACAGCACGATGTCGAAGAGCTTGGCGAAGATCTCCTTGGTGCCGGGGTCGAGATCGGAGCGGCTGCGGATCGCCTTCGTGCCGGCCCGCTGGGAGACGCGCCCGAGCCAGAACAGGAGCGAGCCGAAGACGAGCGTGCGCGCGACCATGAGGGCCGAGAGCCGGAGGTTCCCGACGGAGATGGCCATGTGGTCGAGCCAGATCGTGACCTCCTCGAGAATCCCCACGGCGAGGAGCACGACGAGCGGGATGCCGATCCAGCGCAGCAGTACCGACGGCATGCCCGTGCGGACGAAGGCACGGTCGATGCGCCAGAGCAGGTGCGCGCCCGCCAGGCCGCCGAGGGCCCGGAGGAAGACGTCGTAGCCGAGCCAGCGGGCCGCGATCTCCACGGCGCCGCCGAGCAGGAGCACGTTGAACACCGGGAACAGCAGGGGACGGACCGCGACCACGGTCCGGCGCACGCGCTGCAGGCGCCCCTCGGCGACGCCGTCCACCCGCGCCAGGCGGGATCCGAGCATGCGCGCGAGGACGAAGGCGAGCAGCGTCGCGCCCGCGGCGAGGAGGAGCTGCAGGGGCATGCGGCGCCCGAGGGCCACCTCGAGCACCGCGTCGAGAATCGCCTGGAACGGCTCCATTCAGTGCGTCTCCATCGGTGCGCCGGGGCTCAGGAATCCCGCCGCAGGTCCTCGCGCAGGGAATCGGCGACGTCGGGATGCATGCCGTGGCTCACGCGCGCGTCGAAGCGGCGCTCGAGGAACTCCTCGAAGGTGAGCCACTCGTCGGCGATGCGGATGCGCTTCGACCAGGCGCAGAGCGTCACGAGCTCGTCGCGCCCGATCCCGTCGGAGAGCCGGTCGAGGGCCTGCCGCAGGCCCGCCACGGTCTCCACCGCCGAGCGCCGGAGCTCGAGAAGCTCCACGAGCAGCGCCGCGAAGTCCAGGAGCGCCCGCCGCGAGGCCTCCGGGAAGGCCCGCCGCCGGCGGTCGAGCAGGCACAGGCTGCCGAGCCGGTGCCCGTCCCGCGTCTCCAGGGGCGCCGCCGCGTAGAAGCGGAAGCGATCCTCCAGGGCCAGCGGATGGCGCGCGAACTCGCCGTGCGCGCGCAGGTCCTCGACCACGTCGAGGGACGCACGGGAGCGCGTGGTGTCGCAGAGCAGGCCCCGGCGGCTCAGGCGCGCGAGGTCGCAGCCGTACTGGGCCTTGATCCAGATCCATTCGGCGTCCGACAGGGCCATGAGGGCCGCCTGGGACCCGGTGCTCTGGGCGACCATGCGCACGATGCGCACGATGCGGTCGTAGGCGGGATTGTCCGGCGTGTCGAGGATGGCGTAGCGCGCCAGCGCGTCCAGACGCTCCGCCTCGTCCCTGCTGCTCAAGCTCGGCCTCCGGGCACTCGCGGCGAGGCCCCGATCATGCCGAGGGCGCCGCGTCCCGTCACGGACCCGTCGGAAGGGCCCGCGGCGCGCGGACGCCGTCAGTGGTCCCCCGTGAGCGGGACGAACTGCACCGGCAGCACCGGCTCCTCGGACCACCCGCCGTCCCCCTCCCGCGTGACGACGACGAGCTCCTGGTAGCCGCCGGGGTCGCCGAGGGGCAGCACCAGCCGTCCGCCCGGCGCGAGCTGGGCCACGAGCTCCGGCGGCACCGCGCGGGCCACGGCGGTGACCAGGATCCCGTCGTAGGGGCCCGCCTCGGGCCAGCCGTACCAGCCGTCCCCGGTGCGCAGGTGGACGTGCCCGTAGCCGAGCTCCGCGAGCACGGTCCGCGCGCGTTCGGCGAGCGCGGGCACCACCTCGACGCTCCGGACCTCCGCCACCAGTTCGGCGAGGATCGCCGCCTGGTAGCCCGAGCCGGTCCCGACCTCGAGCACCCGGTCCCCGGGCTCGGGATCGAGGAGGTCGGTCATGAGGGCGACGATGAACGGCTGGGAGATGGTCTGCCCGTGGCCGATGGGCAGGGGCCGGTCGAGCCAGGCGAGATCGGCGACGTCCTCGGGAACGAAGCGCTCCCGGGGCACCCGGGCGAAGGCCGCCAGCACGCGCTCGGAGAGTTCCGGCCGGCCGGTCCGGCGCCCGGTCTGCCGCGCGTCCTCGCGGATCTCCTCCAGCAGCCGTTCCGCCCGGTCCATGGCCGCCTCCTCCGCCGTCCCCGGCTCCATCCTACGGGCCCGCGGGCCGCGCGCAATCGACGGCCGCCTGGGGCACCATGCGCGAAACCGGCCCCGGAGCCCGATCGTGCGCGCCCGAACGCTGCCCGCCCTGCTCGCCCTCCTGCTCCTGGCCGCGCTCCCGGCGGCCCACGCCCGTACGGTGGAGGAGGCGCGGGTGCCCGAGGCGCTGGAGCGGATGCCCGACCTGCGGACGCCGGCGGAGCAGGCGACGCGGGACCTCGCCGGCGGCCCGCTCACCGCCGAGGCCGCCACGGCCGCGGGTCTGGAACTCTGGCGCGCCGCCCGGGACGCGGTGCAGGGCGGGGCCCTCGACGACCGTCCCCTCTACTGGAGCCGCCTCGCCGCCCTGCGCGAGGCCCGTTCCCGCTGCGACGCCGCGACCGCCTGCGCCGGGGCCCTCGCCGCCTGGGAGCACGCGACCCGCGGGGTGGGCGACGCGGACTTCGGGGAGCAGGAGGCGGACCTCCACGTGCTCGTGACCGGCTTCGACCCCTTCGCCCTGGACCGGCGCCTGGATCAGAGCAATCCCTCCGGCGTCGCCGCCCTCGCCCTCGACGACCGCGTGCTGACGATCGGCGACCGCCGCGTGGCGGTGCAGGCGCTCCTGTTCCCCGTGCGCTTCGCGGACTTCGACGACGGCCTCGTGGAGACGCTGATCCGACCGCGCCTGGAGACCGGCGAGGTGGACCTGCTCCTGACCGTGAGCATGGGCCGGGACGCCTTCGACCTGGAGCGCTTCCCCGGCCGGCGCCGGTCGGCCACGGCGCCGGACAACCTCGGGGTCCGCACCGGCGCGTCGCCGGAGGACCCGCGCATCCCGCCCCTCGGGGCCATGCCCCTGCCCGGGCCGGAGTTCGTGGAGTTCTCCCTGCCCGTCGCAGCGATGCGCACCGTGACCGGCCCCTGGCCCGTGCACGACAACCGGCGCGTCACGACCCTGGAGCGGGGCACCTTCGAGGCGCCTTCCCTGGCGGCGCTCGCCGGGCAGACCGCGGTCCGCGGGAGCGGCGGCGGCTATCTCTCCAACGAGATCTCCTTCCGCACCGTGCGCCTCGCGCGGGAGCTCGCCGTCGACGTGCCCGTCGGCCATCTCCACACGCCGCGTATCGAGGGCCACGACCCGGCCGTGCTCGCCGCCCTGGTCGCCCAGGTGGAGGCCCTGGTCCGGGCGGCGGCCGCCGCGCTCTGACCTATGCTCTCCCGGAGCGACCGGGAGCCCCCATGACCGCGTCCCCCTCCAGCGCCGGCCTGCGCAGCTGCCCGAAGTGCGGCACCGTGCGCCCGCCCGACAGCGAGGCCCCGGCCTGGCAGTGCCCGGCCTGCGGCGTCGCCTACGCGAAGTACGCCGCCTACCGGGAGCGCGTCGCCACCCTCGCCCGCCCGCGGCCGGCGGACAGCGACGTCCTCGGCGGCTGGCGCTCGGACGCCTCCCTCTGGGGCCTCGTCGGCGCCAACCTGCTCGCGCTGGTGCTCGCCTTCGCGCAGGACTGGACCCTCGGCTCCCTCATGCAGCTCTACTGGGCCCAGAGCGTGCTCATCGGCGGTACGCACGTGCTGCGCATGCTCGGGCTGCGCGAGTTCTCCACCGAGGGGCTGAAGATGAACGACGCGCCGGTGCCGGAGACGCCGGCCGCGAAGCGTCAGGTCGCCCTCTTCTTCCTGTTCCACTACGGCACCTTCCACGCCGTGTACCTGGGCTTCCTGATCGCCGAGCAGGACACCCCGCCCTTCGACGCCTTCTTCTTCGCGGCCGTGACGGGCTTCGCGCTCCACCACCTGTCCTCCCTCCGCTACAACCTGGAGGTGGACCGGCGCGGGCGCCCGAACCTCGGGACCCTCATGTTCACGCCCTACCTGCGCATCGTGCCCATGCACCTGACGATCATCCTGGGCGGCGTCCTCGGCGGCGGCGCCGGCGCCCTGCTCCTCTTCGGGCTCCTCAAGCTCGGGGCGGACGTGGGCATGCATCTGGTGGAGCACGCGAAGTACCAGGGCGGGACCACGGCCCCGGCGGCGGAGCGGGACGTCCCGGAAACGAGGGCGTGAGGCGGATCGCCGATGCAGCGCTCAAGGATCCCCGACCGCGGCCGACACCGCAGAGGCATCCACAGGGGAACCCCATGACCACCGACACCGCGATCGCGACGAGACCCGACCCCGCCACGACGGCCGACCGCCGCTGGAGCCATCTGCGCGAGACCGTGCTGATGATGGAACTGGCCGTGGGCCAGATCGAGGCGGCCATGAAGGACAGCGACAGTTCCGTGGACGCGCTCACCTCCACCTTCACGGCCATGGCCGGGTCGATGGGCGAGATCCGCGAGCAGCTCGTGGCCCTGCCCGAGGACGGCCAGCTCGGCGCCCTGAAGCAGACCCTCGTCGCCCACACGGACGGCCTCACGGGCAACGTCCATCAGGCCATCGTGGCCTTCCAGTTCTACGACCGCCTGGCCCAGCGCCTGGCCCACGTGACCGAGAGCCTCGACGGCCTCGCCGAGCTCGTGGGCGACACGCAGCGCGTCGAGGAGCCGGGCGAGTGGACGGCGCTCCAGGAGCGGATCCGCGCCCGCTACTCCATGCCCGAGGAAGTGGAGATGTTCGAGGCCGTGCTCGTGCACGGCCTGCCCGTCCGCGAGGCCCTCGCCAACTTCATGAACCGCGTGAAGGAGAGCGAGGCGGACGACATCGAGTTCTTCTGAACCCGTCTCCGGAACGGACAGGTCCCCGCCGGCGCGCGCCGGCGGGGCCCTGTGCGTTCCAGCGGCCGGGCGTCAGGGCTGGGCGATGACGATGCCGTCGAGCTCGCCGCCCCGGTAGTCGAGTTCCGACTCCCCGTCCGGGTAGTCGTTCTCCTCGAGGATGTAGGCGAGGATGTCGACGTAGTTCTCCCGCGGCAGCATGCCCGGGTTCGTCTGCGGCATGGTCGAGCTCATGGTCTCGAACAGCATGCCGAGGGTCCGCCCGTCCCAGCTGCGCAGCACCGGCTCGAAGTAGCGCCGGTCGTGGCACATCTGGCAGTGCTGCCGGTAGAGGCGCTTGCCCTCCCGCGCCTGATCCTTCGTGAAGACGGCGTCGTTGACGGTCCGCTGCGACGGCGCATCCGCCGCGGCCCCGAGGGCCACGGCCAGCGACACCCCCGCGATCAGCCCGCGTACTGCACGTCCTGCCATCTTCGGGTTCCTCCTCGCCTCAGTGGTCGTCGGCCGCGACCGGTGCGTCCGACGGCAGCGCCATGGCCGTGAGCCGCGGCCCCGTCTGCAGCATCACGTACTGCCGACCCTCGTGCATGTAGGTCATCATCCCGTAGCGGCTCTCCTCGGGCACCTCGACCATGGCCAGGGTCTCGCCCGTGGCCTTGTCGATGGCGAAGAGGTGCGGCGTGCCGTCGGCACTCTCGGACGCATACATGAGCATGGTCGGCGTCACGGTCATGGGCGCGACCGTCCCCGTGCCGCCGTTCGGCAGATCCATGCCCTCGAGGGCGGGATGCTCCCGGATGCGGTCGGACATCTCGCCCACGGGCACGTACCAGAGGTGCTCGCCGGTGTTCATGTCGATGGCCGTGATGCGGCTGAAGGGCGGCTTGAACAGGGGCAGGTCGTCGGGACCCC
>JAZBPF010000319.1:0-3089 GCA_036351515.1 Pseudomonadales bacterium
ACCGCCGAAACCGGACCGGATCGCCGAGGTCGTGCGGCGTCCGGCGCAGGCAGGACACGACCCACAGCGAGGATGAAGTCGCCATGTTCACGAGCATCATCGAGTTCTTCCAGTCCGGCGGGGTCTTCATGTACCCGATCGTGGTGGTCCTGGCGCTCGGCGCGGCCATCGCCGTGGAACGCTGGATCTACCTGACCGGCGTCCGCATCAGCAACCAGCGCCTCTGGAACGAGGTCATGCCCCTGCTCACGCAGGGCCGCATGAAGGAGGCGAAGAGCAAGCTCGACGGCTCCAAGAGTGCCATCGCGCGGATCCTCGGCTTCGGCCTCGCCCGCATGGGCGGCCCCGGCCGGCGACGCGACGACGTCGAGATGGCCATGGAGGAGGGCCTCATGGAGGTCATCCCGCGCCTCGAGAAGCGCACCCACTACCTGGCCACGCTCGCGAACCTCGCCACGCTCCTCGGCCTCCTCGGGACCATCATGGGTCTCATCGAGGCGTTCACGGCCGTCGCCGCCGCGAACCCCCAGGAGAAGGCGGACCTGCTCTCCGCGTCCATCTCCGTGGCCATGAACACCACGGCCTTCGGCCTCATGGTCGGCATCCCGCTGCTGTTCATCCACACGGTGCTGCAGACCAAGTCGACGGAGGTCGTGGACTCCCTGGAGATGGCGAGCGTGCGCTTCGTGAACATGCTGACCGAGCGCAAGGGCGCCGAGGGCATGCAGGCATGAAACACCGTCACCGGCGGAGCGCGGCGCGCCATCGCGAGCCCGCGGAGCTGAACATCACCGCCTTCATGAACCTGATGGTGGTGCTGGTTCCGTTCCTGCTGGTGATGGCCGTGTTCTCGCGCCTCGCGATCATCGAGCTGAACCTCCCCACGGGAGGGGGCGGCAGCAGCGACGAACCCGACGCCTTCTCGCTGGCGCTCGAGGTCGTCGTCCGCGCCGACCGGCTCGTGGTGCAGGACCGCAACGAGGGCTTCCTGAGCGAGTTCCCGGTCGGCGACGCCGGCTACGACCTCGGGGCCCTCTCGGACTACCTGCAGCGCGTGAAGGCCGAGTACCCGGACGTGACGACGGTGACGCTGCTGCTCGAGCCCGAGACCCCCTACGAGACCGTCGTGGCCGTCATGGACACGGTGCGCCTGTTCCGCGTCGCGGACGCGACGGGCGTGCAGCGCGGCGAGCTGTTCCCGGACATCTCCATCGGGGACGCACCGCCCGCCCGGTCGAACGCCACGGAGGGCACCTCATGAAGCGCTCCCATCGCGCGAAGCGCATGGAGCGGCACCACGCCCGCCGGAGCCCGGCGGCGCTGAACGTGGTCTCGCTCATGGACATCTTCACGATCCTCGTCTTCTTCCTCCTCGTGAACACCGGGGACGTGCAGAACCTGCCGTCGACGAGTGCCGTGGAGCTCCCCGAGTCGATCTCCGAGGCGAAGCCGCGCGAGACCGTGGTGGTGCTCGTGACCCCCGACGACATCCTCCTCGAGGGCCGCCCGATCGCGGGCGTCGAGGCGGTGATGGCGGGCGACGGGCTGGTGATCGAGGGCCTCCAGCAGGCGCTCCTCGACCAGGCGTCGCGCAGCCTCGTGGCCGCGGACGCGGAGGAAGGGCTCGGCGAGGTCACGATCATGGGCGACCGCACCCTGCCCTACGACGTCCTCAAGCGCGTGATGGCGACGGTCACCGAGGCCGGGTTCTCCCGCGTCTCCCTCGCCGTGCTCCAGCAGGCCGAAAGCGAGGCTTGAGCCGTGACCCCGAATCGACCCGACGCACCTCAGCTCCCCTGGAACACCCAGGGTCCCCAGGAGCGCCGCTTCCGCGTCATCGTCGCGGTCACGACGGTGCTGTTCCTCGTGCTCGGCGTGGCGGTCCCGATGATCGAGCTGCCCGACGACGCGCTCGACCGCGAGACCGAGATCCCGCCCCGCCTCGCGCGCCTGGTGATCGAGAAGCGCACGCCGCCGGAACCCGAGGTGGTGCCGCCGCCGGAGCCGGAACCGGAGCCCGAACCGGAACCGGAGCCCGAGCCGGAGGCCGAACCGGAGCCGGAACCGGAGCAGATCGCGGAGCGTCCGGAACCCGAGCCGCAACCGGAGCCGGAGCCGAAGCGGGAGCCCGACCGGGTCGCCGAGGCCCGCGAACAGGCGAAGCGCGCGGGCGTGATGGCCTTCGCCGACGAACTCGCGTCCCTGCGCACCGCTCCGGTGACCGAGCGCCTGGCGGACGCCCGGCCGGCGAGCAATGCCAGCGAGGCGGCCGCGCGCAACGAGCGGGCCATCCTCACCTCGAAGATCGACACGGGCAGCGGCGGCATCGACACGGCCGGTCTCTCCCGCGAGGTCGGCGGCACGCAGCTCGCCGCCCGGAGCACCACGCGCGTGGACGCCCCGGAGCAGACGGCGGCCGTCGCCGAGCGCGAGGTCGTGGCCGAGAACCGCGTCCCCGAGCGCAGCGACGAGGAGATCCGCCTGGTCATCGACCGCAACCGCGGCGCCCTCGACACCCTCTACCGCCGCGCCCTGCGCTCGAACCCGCTGCTCGAGGGGCGCTTCGTGTTCCAGCTCGTGATCTCGCCCGAAGGCGAGGTGGTCGACGTGATCGTCGTCGACAGCGAGCTCGAGGACGCCGATCTCGACCAGAAGATCGCCCTGCGTCTCAAGCAGCTCGACTTCGGCGCCAAGAACGTGGCGATGGCCCGCGTCCAGTTCGAGATCGACTTCTTCCCGAGCTGAGGATCCCGCCCCTCCGGCCACGGCCGGAGGGGCGCTTCCAGCTTGCCCGCCCTCGTGGAAGCGAGCTTCCGCTGGAAGCCCTGCCCAGACCGCTGCAGTCGCGACTGAAGTCCGCTCCCCCAGGGCCGAGCCGATGCACCCACTGTGCGAGCGCGCTTCAGCGGCGACGAAATCACCGGGCCGACAATCGCGACTGAAGTTCGCTCCTGAACCGCCCCGGGAACTCCGGAGGCTCTTTCCTGTGAGAGGATCGAGCCATGAAACGACAACCACAGTACTCACCCGAACTCCGAGAGCGTGCCGTCCGTCTGGTTCTGGACCAGCAAGGGCAGCACGAATCCCAG
>JAZBPF010000320.1:0-2475 GCA_036351515.1 Pseudomonadales bacterium
GACGGGATCCTCGAGGAGATCGGCCGCTTCACGGAGCAGGAGCTCGCGCCCCTGAACGCCGTCGGCGACCGCGAGGGGTGCCGCCTCGAGAACGGCGTGGTCACCACGCCCCCGGGCTTCCGCGAGGCCTGGGAGGCCTTCGTGGCGGGCGGCTGGACCGGCGTCACGGGAGACCCGGAGCACGGGGGACAGGGACTGCCCCCGAGCGTGGGCGCGCTGGTCGAGGAGCTCGCCACCACCACGAACATGGCCTGGAGCATGTATCCGGCCCTGTCCCACGGCGCCGTGAACGCCCTCGAGGCGCACGGCACGCCGGAGCAGAAGGAGCGCTGGCTGCGTCCGCTCCTGGCCGGCCGCTGGACCGGGACCATGTGCCTGACGGAGCCGCACTGCGGCTCCGACGTGGGCCTGCTGCGCACGAAGGCCGAGCCCCGGGACGACGGCAGCTACGCGATCACCGGCACGAAGATCTTCATCTCCGCCGGCGAGCACGACCTCGCCGAGAACATCGTCCACCTCGTGCTCGCCCGCCTGCCCGACGCGCCCGGGGGCACGAAGGGCATCACCATGTTCGTGGTGCCCAAGTTCCTGCCCCGGGAGGACGGCACGCCCGGCGAACGCAACGGCGTCACCTGCGTGTCCATCGAGGAGAAGATGGGCATCCACGGCAACGCCACCTGCCAGCTCGCCTTCGAGGGCGCCAGGGGCTGGCGGATCGGCCCCGAGCACGGCGGCATGCGCTGCATGTTCACGATGATGAACGCGGCGCGACTCGTGGTGGGCATCCAGGGGCTCGGGCAGACCGAGGCGGCCTACCAGGCGGCGCTCGCCTGGGCCACGGAGCGCGAGCAGATGCGCTCCCTCGCCGGCCCCGTCGCGTCGGAGCGGCCGGCCGATCCGATCCTCGTGCATCCGGACGTGCGCCGCATGCTGCTCACGCAGAAGGCGCTCGCGGAGGGCGGCCGGGCGCTCGTCTACTTCTCCTCGCTGCAGGCGGACCGGGTGCAGCGCGGCGCCGACGAGGAGACCCGGGCGGCGGCGAACCGGCTGCTCGATCTCCTCACGCCGATCGTGAAGGGCTTCCTCACGGAGACGGCGCAGGAGACGACGCAGCTCGCCGTGCAGGTGTTCGGCGGCCACGGCTACGTCCGCGACCAGGGCGTGGAGCAGTTCGCCCGGGACGTGCGCATCGCCGCCATCTACGAGGGCACGACCCAGATCCAGGCGCTGGACCTGCTCGGACGCAAGGTGCTCGGCGACGGCGGACGAGCGCTGAACGAACTCCTCGCGCTCCTCGACGCGGACTGCGTCGCCCTCGAGGGCCGGGCCGAGCTCGCGCCCTGGGCCGCCGAGGTGCGCGGCCTCCTCGGGGAATGGGGCGATCTCGCCGCCGGCGTGGGCGCCCGCGCCATGAAGGACCCGCGCGAGGTCGGCGCCGCCGCCGTGGACTTCCTCCTCTACTCGGGCTGGGTCCTCCTCGCCTGGGCCTGGCTGCGCATGCTCGCCGCCAGCGCCGGGCGGGACGACGACCCCTTCTTCACGGGCAAGCGCCAGACGGGCGCGTTCTTCTTCCGCCGGCTCCTGCCGCGCAGCCGTCCCCTCGTCGCGGGCATCCGCGACGGCCTGGACGCCCTGGCCGATGCGGAGCCGGCCCTCTTCGCTCACTGACCGGAGCCTTCCCGTGCCGCAGTACGCAGCCCCCCGCCGCGATTTCTCCTATCTCCTCTTCGACCTCCTGGACGCCGAACGGCTCTGGGCCGCGGA
This sequence comes from Pseudomonadales bacterium, assembly GCA_036351515.1. Lineage (GTDB taxonomy): Bacteria > Pseudomonadota > Gammaproteobacteria > Pseudomonadales > Azotimanducaceae > JAZBPF01. The sequence goes on from JAZBPF010000320.1 coordinate 1,765, forward strand.
CCCCGCCACGGCCCACGTGGACCGCGGCCTCGCCGAGGCCGTCATCGACGAGGCCGGCAAGCTCGCCGAGCAGCTCTTCCTGCCCCTGAACCGGAGCGGGGACGAGGAAGGCTGTCGCTTCGAGGACGGCGTGGTGCACACGCCCGCCGGCTTCGCCGAGGCCTACCGCACCTGGGCCGAGGGCGGCTGGGTGGGCCTCGCCGGCGATCCGGCCCACGGCGGCCAGGGCATGCCGAAGATGCTCACGGTGGCCGTCGAGGAAATGATGTTCGCGGCCAACTCCTCGCTGTTCCTCTATCCGGTGCTCTCCGCGGGCGCCGCCCTGCTCCTGTCCTCCCATGCAGACGACGAGACGAAGGCGCGCTGGCTGCCCCCGCTCTACGCCGGGCGCTGGACCGGGACCATGTGCCTCACGGAGCCGCACGCGGGGTCGGACCTCGGGCTCCTGCGCACCCGGGCGGAGCCCACCGACGATGGCCGCTACGCGGTGACCGGCACCAAGATCTTCATCACCGGCGGCGAGCACGATCTCGCGGAGAACATCGTCCATCTGGTGCTCGCCCGCCTGCCCGACGCCCCGCCGGGGACCAAGGGCATCTCGCTGTTCCTCGTGCCGAAGTTCCTGCCCGACGCCGACGGCGCCCCGGGCGAGCGCAACGCCGTGGCGGCCGGCTCCATCGAGCACAAGATGGGCATCCGCGGCAGCGCGAC
>JAZBPF010000321.1:0-3269 GCA_036351515.1 Pseudomonadales bacterium
ACCCGCCCCTCGCGCAGCACCACGAGCTCCGAGGCGAGCTCCACGGCCTCGCGCATGTCGTGGGTCACGAGCACCACGGTGACGGGCTCGGCCTCGGCGAGGCGCCGGAAGTGGTCGTGGATGCCGAGCCGCGTGATCGGATCCACGGCCGAGAAGGGTTCGTCCAGGAGCAGCAGCGGCGGCTCCACCATCATGGCCCGGCAGAGGCTCACGCGCTGCTGCTGGCCGCCGCTCAGCTCGTGCGGATGGCGCGCGCCGAGCGCCGGATCGAGCTCCATGAGCTCCATGAGGTGCACGAAGCGCCGCTCGCGCCGGGGCGCGTCCCAGCCCATGAGCCGGGCCAGGAGCGTCACGTTCTCGCGCACCGTGAGATGGGGGAAGAGCGCCGAGCCCTGCACCGCGTAGCCGATCCGGCGCCGCAGGGGCACGAGCGCCTCCGGATCCACGGCCGCGCCGAAGACCCGGACCGTGCCCGCGTCGGGACGGATCAGGCCGTTCACGAGCTGCAGGAGCGTGGACTTGCCGCTGCCGCTCTCGCCGACGATGGCGGTGGTCCGCTCCGCCGGGATCGCGAGGTGCACGTCGTCGAGGACGACGGTGGCGCCGTAGGCCTTGCACACGCCCTCGAAGGCGACCGCCGGCGCGGTCGGCGTCTCCGTCACGCGTCCGCCGTCCCGGGCACCGGCCAGCGCGCCTCGAGGGCGTCGAGATGACGCCCCAGGCCCTCGAGCACCCGCGCATCGCCGCCCTCGGCCCCGAGCGCCGCGATCCGTGCCCGCGCCTCGGCGAGCGAGGGCATGCCCGGACGGCCCCGGGCCAGCCGGTCCGCGACGAGCGCGTGCCAGCGCTCGCGCTCCTCCGGACCGAGCGTCGCCGGATGCCGCCGCGCCCGCCAGCGGAAGAAGAGCTCCCGGCTGCGGGGATCCTCCAGGGCCGGCGGATGCGCCAGCGTGGCCTCGTCGGCCTCCCGGAGTTCGACGAAGAGCCTCCGGTCCGCATCCGGCAGGAAGCCCCCGTAGAGCTCCCCGTCCACGTCGTCCCCGGCCTGCCGCGGGCGCGGCGCGTAGGCGGCGCGGACGCGCTCGGCGAGGTCCGGCAGGGCGCGCAGGCGCTCGAGGTGGGCCGCGCAGCGCTCGAGGTCGACGCCGAGGCGCGCCCGGTCCTCCTCGCGGAGCACGCCGAGGGGCGCCAGCGCGGGAACGCGGTTCAGGTGCACCTCCTTCAGCGGCGGCCGGGCGCGATCGCCGAGGTCGTCCGCGGGCGTGAACAGGCGTTCCGCGAGGGCCGGACCGTCGAGGGTCTCGAGCGGGTCCGGCGCCGCGGAGAGGTCCGCGACGATCACGGCGTTGCGGTTCACCGGATGCGTCGCCACGGCGGCGACGACGGCCATGCGCCCGGCCTCGGCGGGATAGCGACCGGAGACGTGCACGAGGGCGCGGGAGAGCGGCGGCAGGAGCAGGTCCGCCACGGTGCGCTTGTCGCGGAGGCCGAGGTAGAAGTCGAAGAGGCGGGGCTGCGCCTCGCGCAGGAGCCGCGCGAGGCCGAGCGTGGCGTGCACGTCCGAGGCCGCGTCGTGGGCCCGCGCCTGCTCGATGCCGTTGGCGGCCGCGAGCGCCTCGAGGCGGAACACCTTCCGGCCGTCCTCCTCGGGCCAGACGATCCCCTCCGGTCGCAGGGCCGCGGCCATGCGCACGAGATCGACGAGGTCCCAGCGGGAGTTCCCGCCCTGCCATTCACGCGCGTAGGGATCGCGGAGGTCCCGCCAGAGTCCGTAGCGGACGAACTCGTCGTCGAAGCGCAGGTTGTTGTAGCCGACGACGCAGGTCCCCGGGCGTCCGAACTCCGCGGCGATGCGGCGGAAGAGTTCGCCCTCGTCGATGCCGCCGGCGCAGTCCGCGGGCACGAGCCCCGTCACGAGCGCCGCCTCCGGCTCGGGCACCACGTCGTCGTCGAGGGCGACGAGCCAGGAGACCGGCTCCTCGAGGGGACGCAGGTCCCGGTCCGTGCGCAGGCCCGCGAACTGCACGATCCGGTGCCAGCGCGGGTCACGGCCGCTGGTCTCGAGGTCGTAGAAGTAGAAGCTTTCCATGCGTGACCGCGCCGGCGCCGGGCCGAGCACCGCGCGGTGCCGCGGCCCCGGCGGGGACGTTGCGCGCCACCTTGCATTCGCCGGGGGCGGTTGGCAACCTGCCTCGCTTCCTCCGGGGAACCCCACGCGTGGCCGACCGGTCGTCCGAGCGTCAGCCCTTCCTCTCGTCGCTGCGCGCCGCCCTGCTCCTCGGAGGGCCGCTGCTCGGGCTCCTCGGCGGTGGCCTCATGCAGCTGCAGGGGTGGCCCGCGGACGCGGTCGCCTGCGTGGCCGTGACCATCTGGGTGATCGTCTGGTGGGTCTTCGAGCCGGTGCCGATCCCGGCGACCTCGCTCCTGCCCATGGCGCTCTTCCCGGCCCTCGGCGTCCTGCCCCAGGCCGACGTCGCCGGCGCCTACGGCTCGCCGCTGATCCTCCTGCTCCTCGGCGGCTTCATCCTCTCCACGGCCATGGAGCGCAGCGGCGCGCACCGGCGCATCGCCCTCGCCATGGTCCGCCTCTTCGGCGGCGCGAGCGGCCGGACCCTGGTGCTCGGCTTCATGGCCGCGTCGGCGCTCCTGTCCATGTGGATCTCGAACACGGCGACGACGCTCATGCTCCTGCCCGTGGCCCTCGCCGTGCTCGAGCGCGCGCGGGACGCGCGTCTCGCCACGCCCCTGCTCCTCGGGATCGCCTACGCGGCGAGCGTCGGCGGTGTCGGCACGCCCATCGGCACGCCGCCGAACCTGGTGTTCATGCAGGTCTACGCGGAGACCACGGGCTCCGAGCTCGGCTTCGTCTCCTGGATGCGCTGGGGCGTGCCCGTGGTGCTCCTGCTGCTGCCCTGCATGTGGCTCTGGCTCACCCGGAAGCTCGCCGGCAGCGGACGCGTCGAGGTGCCCGAGGTGGGACCCTGGACCGCAGCGGAGGCGCGGGTCCTGACGGTCTTCGGCTTCACCGCTCTCGCGTGGATCACGCGCGGCGAGCCCTTCGGCGGCTGGAGCGCCTGGCTCGGCCTCGAGGGCGCGAACGACGCGTCCGTGGCGTTCGTCGCCGTGGTCACGCTGTTCCTGATCCCCGACGGGCGCGGCGGGAAGCTCCTCGACTGGGAGAGCGCCGAGCGGATCCCCTGGGGCATGCTCCTGCTCTTCGCCGGCGGCATCACCATCGCCCGCGGCTTCGAGGCGAGCGGCGTGAGCGT
>JAZBPF010000322.1:0-2685 GCA_036351515.1 Pseudomonadales bacterium
AGGGGCCGGAACGGCTCCTCCTCGAACTCGTCCTCGCGGCGACGGCCCGGGACGGGCCCACGCAGGGGCGCCGGAACCGGGCGCTGGCGCGCCTCGCGCGCCTGCACGAGCACGCCGCGCGGCCGGCCGCCGCGCTCCGCTGCCTCCTCCGGGCCGACGGCCCCCCGGCGCGGGAGCAGGCCTGTCGGCGCCTCGCGGCCCTCGGTGACCCCGACGCCGCCGAGGTTCTCCGGCAGCACATGGCGGCGCATCCCGGCGACGCCACGGAGGCGCACTTCGCGGCACGCTTCGCCGTGGACCGGGGCCGCTGTCGCCCTGCATCCCGGGGCGGGGGGATCGCCGTGGAGCGCCTGGAGTTTCCGGCGACGCTGCGCGCGGCGGCGCGGGTCGAGGCCCTCGCCGCTGCCCACGTGGCCGCCGCCGGGGCGCGGGCCTTCCATCTCGAGGGCCGCCTGGCCGGCCTCGTCTTCATGCTCGCCTGCTGGGATCTCGTCTTCGCACCGCTGCCCGGTGCCTTCGTGCAGCCCTTCCAGGCCGGCCCCCTGGACCTGTTCTCGCCGGCCTTCGCCGAGCGGCGGCGGGAGCCCCTGGACCGGCGCCTCGGCGAGCTCGCCACGGGCCGCTTCGGGACGACGCGGGCGCTGGCGCACTGGGACGCGCACCAGGGCACGGTGAACGCGTTGCTGCCCTGGCAGGCCTTCGACCGCGACACGGCGGCGACGCTCTTCGACCGCCTCCCGCCGGCCCACCGCGCCGCCCTCTGCGCACACGTGGCCGCGGATCCCGTGCGGGGGCGCCGCGGCTTTCCCGACCTGACAGTCCTGGCCGCGGACGGCTGCCGCTTCCTCGAGGTGAAGGGCCCCGGCGACACGCTGCGCCCCGACCAGCGCGACTGGCTCGCCTTCCTCCGGAGCGCCGGGATCCCCGCCGGGGTCCTCGAGGTGCGTTTCGCCGCATGAGCCGGATCTTCCGAGCCTCCGTCGGCCACCTCGCGGCCTTCGTCCACCGCACCGGCGACCTCGGGGACGACGGCGCGCCCCGCGTACGGGCGCTCGAGGGGATCCGCAGGCAGCAGGCCCACCAGGCGGGGCAGGGCGAGCGCTACCGTCGGGAGGTGACGCTGCGCGGGACCTGGGAGGCGCAGGGCCTGCGCCTCGAGCTCGCCGGTCGGGCCGACGGGGTCCTGCTGGACGCGGAGGACCGGATCGTCGCCGTGAAGGAGATCAAGACCTACCGCGGCGAGCTCGCGGCGGTACGGGCCCGTGCCGGCAGCGTCCACGACGCCCAGGCCCGGCTCTATGCCGCGCTCGTCTGCGCCACCGACGAGGCCGCCCCCACGCCCGCCGTGCGCCTCGTCTACGTGCACGCGGACTCCGAGGTCGTGGAGGTCCTCGAGACGCGACCGGACCGGGCGACGCTGCGCGCGTTCCTCGAGGACAGCTGCCGCCGCTACGCCGCATGGCTCGCCGAGGAGGCGCGCTGGCGCGACGCCCGGGACGCGGCGCTCGCGGAGCTGGCCTTCCCCATGCCCGCCTTCCGCCCCGGCCAGCGCCGCCTCGCGCGGGAGGTCTGGCGCGCGCTCCGGGACGGCCGCCCCCTGCTCGCCGAGGCGCCCACGGGCATCGGCAAGACCCTGGGGGTCCTCTACGCGGCGCTGCGGCGCCTGCCCGAGGGGCCCTTCGAGCGCGTCCTCTGGCTCACCATGCGGGGCTCCGCCCGGCACCTCGCCCTCGAGGCGGCCGAGCGCGTCCGCGCCGCCGGGGTGCCGCTGCGTGCCATCGAACTGCTCGCCCGGGAGAAGGTTTGCCTGACGCCGGGCGCACCCTGCGCGGCCCGGGCCTGCCCCTACGCCGCCGGCTACCACGACCGGGCCCGGGACGCCCTGCGCGCGCTGCTCGGGACCCGGGAGCGGGCGCCGGCGATCCTCGACGCGCACCGTGTACGCGCGGTCGCCGAGGTGCATCGCGTCTGCCCGGCGGCCCTCCAGCACGAGGCGGCACGCTTCTGCGATCTCGTGGTCGGCGACGTGAACTACGGCTTCGACCCCTTCGCGCGCCAGCGCGGGCTCCTCGACGCGGAGGAGGGTGGGGCGGCGGTGCTCGTGGACGAGGGGCACCACCTCGCCGAGCGCGTGCGCGACATGCACTCGGGCCAGCTCGACGCCTCCGCGCTGCGCGGCTGGCTCGCCGAGGGTCGCGCCGCCGGCTGCGGCTGGATCCAGCCCCTCGAGCGCGTGCACCGGCGCCTGCGTGCGACCGGCGCGCAGGAGCGGGTGCCGGAGTCGCTCGTGGACGCCGTGGAAACTCTCGTCGGCGAGCTCTCGGCCTGGCTCGCGGAAGCGCCCGCCGGCGCCCTGGTGCCCCGGGTCCAGCGGCTGCTGGGCGAGCTCCTGCGCTTCCTCGAGGCGGCGGGCCTCGCGGGGGGGGCCGACGGCGCGGCCTGGCGCCTGCTCCGGGAGGAGGGGCCCGCCGGTCCCGTGCTCCGTCTGCGCTGCCTCGCTGCGGGGCCGCGCCTCGGTACGCTCGTCGGCGAGCTCGCGGGCTGCGTGGTGTTCTCGGCGACGCTGTCTCCGCTGGCGCAGACGCGGGCACTGCTCGGGCTTCCCGAGGACACCACGCTGCTGCGCCTGCCCTGTCCCTTCCCGCCGGAGCGGCGGCGCGTGCTGCTGGTCCCGGGCCTCGACCT
>JAZBPF010000323.1:0-4353 GCA_036351515.1 Pseudomonadales bacterium
ACGAGACGCCCCTCGTCGAGGCCCGCTGGCCCGCGGTGGACCCCGCGGCCCTCGAGCGCGACGCGGTGGAGCTCGTGGTGCAGGTGAACGGCAAGGTCCGCGCCCGGGTGGAGGTGCCCGCCGGCGCGGACGAGGAGACGGCGAAGGCCCGGGCGCTGGCCGAGGAGAACGTCCGTCGCTTCACCGAGGGCAAGACCCTGCGCAAGGTGATCCACGTGCCGGACAAGCTCCTGAACCTCGTGGTCGGAGGCTGAGATGCGCCGCGTCGTCCTGCTCCTCGCCCTCGCGCTCCTCGCCGCCGGCTGCGGCTGGCGGCCCGCCGGCTCCCTCGGGGTGGCGGGCCTCGAGGGCACGCGCGTCGTCGACGCCGCCGGCAGCACGCGGGTGGCCTACGAACTCGGCCGGCAGCTCGCCCTCGCCGGGGTGGCCGACGTCGACCCGGAAGGGAAACCGCGGCGCACGCTGCGCATCCTTTCCGAGGAGTTCACGGAGCGGCCGCTGACGATCACCGCGGGCGCGCGCGTCGGCGAATTCGAGATCCTCGGCCGGGTCACCTGGGAACTCCTCGATCCGGCGGGCGAGGTGCTGATCCCGCCGCGGACGGTCAGCGCCGAGGCGCTCTACCTCCGGGACCAGACCAATCTCCTCGGCTCCCGGGAGGAGCAGCGCCGCCTCGAGAGCGAGCTCCGGGACCAGCTGGTCCGGCGCATCCTCGACGCCGTGGCCGTCGTCGACGGCGCCTGAGGGCCCGTGTCCTCCCCGCGCGCCCGCAGCTCCCGTCGTCCGTCCCGGGCACCGGCGTGCGCCTGAAGCGTCCCGAGGAACTCCCCCGCGCCCTCGAGGGCGGGCTCGCGCCCGTGTACCTGATCACCGGTGACGAACCCCTGCTCGTGCAGGAGGCCGCCGACGCGGTCCGCGCCGCGGCGCGGGGCGCGGGCGTGGACGAGCGCGAGGTCTTCCACGTGGAGAGCGGCTTCGACTGGGGTGCGCTCCTCGAATCCGCCGGCAGCCTCTCGCTCTTCGCCTCCCGGCGCCTGCTCGAGGTCCGGCTCGCGAGTGCGGCGGTCGGCACGGAAGGCGCGAAGGCCCTGACGACCTGGGCCGAGGGCGCCGACGGGACCGACGTCATGCTCGTCACGGGGCCGCGCCTCGACGCCCGGGCGCAGAAGGCGAAGTGGGTCACGACGCTGGAGCGCTGCGGCGTGTTCCTGCCGGTCTGGCCCGTGGAGCTCGGCGAGCTGCCGCGCTGGCTCGCGGGCCGCCTGCGCCGCGCCGGCGTGGCCGTGGACGAGGAGGGGCTCGCGCTCCTCGCGAGCCGCGTGGAGGGCAATCTGCTCGCCGCGGCGCAGACCGTGGAGCGCCTCGCCCTCGTCCCGCGCGCGGAGCCCTGGAGCGCCGCCGAACTTCTCGACGTCCTCGACGACGACGCGCGCTACACCCCCTTCGAACTCGCCGACCGCATGCTCGCCGGGGACGCCGAGCACGCCCACCGGATCCTCGCGACGCTGCGCCAGGAGGGCACCGAACCGCTGGCCCTGGTCGGCATCCTCGCGCGCGAGCTGCGCCAGCTGCAGGGCATCCGCGCCGCCCGCGACGCCGGCGAGCCCGTGGACGCGGTGCTCGGCCGGCTGCGCGTGATCCGCCGCCGCCAGGGCCTCGTCCGCCGGGCCGTCGACCGGCTTCCGCCCCCCATGCTCGAGGGCGCCCTGCGCGACCTCGCCGTCGTCGACCAGGCCGTGAAGGGCCTCGTCGCCCTCGATCCCTGGGACGAGCTCGACCGCCTCGTGCTCCGCCTCGCCGGCGTGCGCACCACCCCCCTCGGCGTCCGCGCCCGCACCTGGCTCGACGCCTGAGCTCTGGCGCAACCCTGTGGGAAGCGCACGCAGTGCGCGATCCGCAGCGCTGGAATCGCCGACTCCGTCGGCTTCCCACGACGTCGCGACACGCTCCGCGGCCCCTGGGAGCCGGCGTTGTCCCGTGATCGTGGGCCTCCGCGGCATCCGCTGGCGGCGTGGGTCCGAGGAGGCGAGGCTCATGGCGGCTGAACGCCGAATGTCCGGCGGGCTAGGATCGCCTGTTCGCAGCCCAGGGAGCGGACGTCATGATCGAGGAGATCCGGAACGAGCACTGGAGGAGGCACCTCACGGCCGTCGTCGAGGCCGGCCCCGAGCAGTATTCCCGGGTGGAGGGGCCCTATCGCGCCATGACGAGCTGGATGATGGATCAGAACCGTCGCCTCTTTCGGGAGGGTGAATCGGCCCTCCAGCTGCCCGATGCGCTGAGGATGGTCGCGATCGCCATGAGTCCCGACCTGCCCGTCGCCTCGAACTCGATGGACGATGCCGGGTCGAGGCTGCTCACGTCCCTCTGGATCCTGCGCCATCCCTCCGTCGTCCAGGTCGTGCGCGACGGCTACGCCGCCTGTCCCCGCCCCCGTCGCCGTGACGCACTCGCGCTCCTGGCCTGCCAACGCACGAAGGAAGCCGTGGAGGCGACCCGGGATCTGGTCGGATCCTACGGACTGCCACGGTGCCATCCCCGCTTCTTCGACGAGCTTTGCGCAGCACCGGAACTCGTTCCGCTGATCGCGACGGTTCTCGTCGAACAGGGGGAAGCGCAACTCCCCGGGGTGGCCGACGTGGTGATCCGTGCGCTCACGGAAGGCACGCTGTCGCCTCGGGACGACGGCCTGACTTCGCTCGCGCCTCGGCTCGATCGGCTCGCAGCCAGGTTGCTCGAGGAGGCAGCTTCGGCGCAGCGTGCACGGGCAGGGCGATGGCGCGACGAGGACGACGACGGCTACGGGATGCTCCGTGCGAAGCTGGGAGCGAGCCTGGATCTCGTCTCGCGCATTCCCGTCTGCGAAGCGAAGGTCCTCGAACTCGCCGCGGCACAGCCTGATCCACACATCGCCGTCTGCGCGGTGGACGGCATCCTGAATCGATCGGGAGAACCGGATTCCGGCGCTCTGGAGCGCGCCGCGTCCTCTGCGGAGACGAGGCTCGCCCTGTATCACACGCTGGAACGCAACGGGCGTCTCGAGCTCTTTCCGCCGGAGCTCTTCACCTTCGAGGCTTTCGCGTCCGCCGCCATGGTCGACTGGCTCCTGTATCCGACGGAACTCGGCTACGAACCCCCGGAGATCGAGCTCGTGCACCGGGTCGAGGGAAGGAACGAGGACGGGGAGGCGGGACTCTGGTGTGTCTGGCGCTTCACCGACGACCAGGGACAGGCTTTCGCGGGTGCGTCGGGTCCGTATCCGGAAGCAGGCGAGGCGACGGACGTGCTGGGAGCCCCCGCCCAGTGCTTCTCCCGCTTCGACGCGTGGGACGAGTGCACACCCGACGAGCACCTGGAGCGGATCGTCGGAAACCTCGAGGCCTGGGGCGCACGCTGACGCCGGATGGCCACGAGGCGCCGCGCTTCCCTCCTGAAGACGCATGGGGCGCATGGTCCCCCGAGTCCGTATCGCCGACTGCGTCGGCTTCCCACGGGCCCATGGCGTACCTCGAGCCCCTGTGGGAAGCGCACGCAGTGCGCGATCTGCAGCGCCGGAATCGCCGACTCCGTCGGCTTCCCACGGACGCCGCAACCGACTCCACGCCCTGTGGGAGCAGGCTTCAGCCGCGACATCGCAGCCGCGGGATGATTCATCGCCCGGCCCGACGCAGCGGCTGAAGCTGGCTGCCACAGTGGGATGTCACCGCGGCCCTGTGGGAGCGAGCTTCAGCTGCGATTTCGCAGGGCGCCGAGTGGTCGATCGCCCGGCCCGCCGGAGCCGTCGCGGCTGAAGCCGGCTCCAACAAGGGCCTTTGCGGTGCTGGTCAGCGCGTGATTAATGGTTCACATTAGAGGCTTCGGAGGGAGACGCTCATGACCACGCACCCCGCGCCCGCTCCGCTGCGTCTGAAGGGCGCACCGGGTTCGCCCTACACGCGCAAGATGCTCGCGCTGCTGCGCTACCGACACATCCCCTACGCGTTCCTCGTGGGGAACGAGGCCGATCGCCTCGGGTTGCCGAAGCCGCGCGTCGAGCTGCTGCCCACCTTCTACCTGCCGAACGCGGCTGGCGAGCTCGAGGCGGTGGTGGACTCGACGCCGCTGATCCGTCGCTTCGAGGCGGAGTTCGAGGGGCGCTCCGCGATTCCGACCGATCCCGTCGCGGCCTTCCTCGACGCCCTGATCGAGGACTACGGGGACGAGTGGCTGACCAAATGCATGTTCCACTACCGCTGGGCTTTCGCGGCGGACGTCGAGAAGGCGGGGCGGATCCTGCCGCTGTGGCGGGACCGGTCCGTCGACGACATCCGCCACGGTGAGCTCGCGCGCGCCTTCTCCGAGCGGCAGATCTCG
>JAZBPF010000324.1:0-7572 GCA_036351515.1 Pseudomonadales bacterium
AATTCATATCTCGCATACTTTCGATCACGAACCCGCATGCAGGAAGCCGCCGTCCGTGGAGACCCAGGATCTCGCCGCCTTCGTCGCCATCGTCGACCGCGGCTCCTTCTCCGCCGCGGCGGAAGCGCTCCACCTGACGCAGCCCGCCGTGAGCCGCCGGGTCGCGGCCCTCGAGCGGCGCCTCGCGGTGCGCCTCTTCGACCGCGTCGGTCGCACCGTGGCCCTCACGGAGGCGGGCCGCGCCCTCCTCCCCCGGGCGCGCCGGGTCCTCGACGAACTCGACGACGCGCGCCGGTCGATCCGCGAGCTCGACGGCGCCGTGGCGGGCCGCCTGCACCTCGGCACGAGCCACCACATGGGCCTGCACCGGCTGCCGCCGGTGCTCCGGAGCTTCACGCAGCGCTTCCCGGAGGTGGAGCTGGACCTGCGCTTCATGGACTCGGAGGACGCCCACGAGCTCCTCGCCCGGGGCCAGCTCGAGCTCGCCGTGGTGACCCTGGCCCCGGGCGGCGTCCCCGGCCTCGAGCACGGCACGGTCTGGGACGACCCCCTCGCCTTCGCCGTGGGCCCGGAGGATCCCCTCGCCCGCGCGGGGAGCGTGACCCTCGCGGCGCTCTCGGCGCGGCCGGCGGTGCTGCCCGGACCGTCCACCTACACGGGACGCATCGTCACCGGCGCCTTCGCCGACGCGCAGCTCGCGCTCGACGCGGTGCTGGAGACCAACTACCTCGAGACCGTGCGCATGATGGCGCACGTGGGACTCGGCTGGACCGTGCTCCCGGAGACCATGATCGACGAGCGCCTCGTGCCCCTGCGCGTGCGGGACGCGCCGGTGCTGCGCCGGACCCTCGGCTGGGTGCGCCATCCGGAACGGACGCCGTCGAACGCCGCCCGGGCCTTCCTCGACCTCCTCGCCGAGCACGGCGACGCGCCCCACGCCTGAGCGGCGGGGACCGACTCGGGGACCTCGTCAGTCCTCGGTGCGCGGCGCCCGGGAGGGGTTCTGCGCCCGGTGGCGCAGCAGGTGGTCCATGAGCACGAGGGCGACCATGGCCTCGGCGATGGGCGTCGCGCGCACGCCCACGCAGGGATCGTGGCGGCCCGTGGTGACCACCTCCACGGGCTTGCCGGCCCGGTCGATGCTGCGTCCCGGGATGCGGATGCTGGAGGTGGGCTTCAGGGAAATGCTCGCCACCAGGTCCTGGCCCGAGGAGATGCCCCCGAGCGTGCCCCCGGCGTGGTTGCTGAGGAAGCCCTCCGGCGAGAGCTCGTCCCGGTGCTCGCTGCCGCGCTGGGCGACCACGGCGACGCCGTCGCCGATCTCCACGGCGCGCACGGCGTTGATCCCCATGAGCGCGTGGGCGAGGTCCGCGTCGAGCTTGTCGAAGACGGGCTCGCCGAGCCCGGCCGGCACGTTCCGCGCGAGGACCGTGACCTTCGCGCCCACGGAGTCCCCGGCCCGGCGCAGGTCCTCGATCTCCTGCTCGAGCACCGGCAGCGTGTCCGGGTCGGGCCAGAAGAAGGGGTTGCCGTCGACGGCGTCGAGGTCGAGCCGTCCCGGCACGTGCGGCCCGAGCTGGGAGAGGTAGCCGCGCACCTCGATGCCGCAGCGCAGGGCCAGGTAGCGCCGTGCCACGGCTCCGGCGGCGACCCGCGCCGCCGTCTCCCGGGCCGAGGAGCGACCGCCGCCGCGGTAGTCCCGGAAGCCGTACTTGGCGTCGTAGGTGTAGTCCGCGTGGGCAGGCCGATAGCGCTCGGCGATGTCCGCGTAGTCCCGGGAGCGCTGGTCCGTGTTCTCGATCACGAGGCCGATCGGCGTCCCCGTGGTGCGCCCCTCGAAGACGCCGGAGAGGATGCGTACCTGGTCCGGTTCCCGCCGCTGCGTCGTGTAGCGCGAGGTCCCCGGGCGCCGCCGGTCGAGATCCGTCTGCAGGTCCGCCTCGCAGAGCGGCAGCCCCGGCGGACACCCGTCGACGATGCAGCCGAGGGCGGGACCGTGGCTCTCGCCGAAGGTCGTCACCGTGAACAGGCGGCCGAAGCTGTTACCGGACATGGAGCCTTCCCGGACGGAGGACGGACGCGGCGGGGTGCCGGGCCCGCCGGCGGCGGATCATACCCCGGACCGCAGTTCCGACGCCTCCAGCAGGGCGACGCCGGTGCCGCCGTGCTCGAGTTCGGGCCAGAGCACGGGCAGCTCCGGGAAGCGCCGGTGCAGGGCCGGCGCCGAGTTGCCGAGCTCCAGCACCACCAGCCCGTCCTCGGCGAGGTGCGCCGGGAAGGCGCGCACGAGGCGTTCGACGAGCTCGAGGCCGTCCTCGCCCCCCTCGAGGCCCAGGCGCGGCTCGTGGCGGTACTCCGGCGGCATGGAGGCGAGGTCGGCCGCGTCCACGTAGGGCGGATTGCACAGGATCAGGTCGTAGCGACGCTCCCCGAGCCCCTCGAAGGCGTCCGAGCGCACGCAGTGCACCCGGCCCTCGAGGCCGTGGCGGCGCACGTTCGCCTCGGCCACGGCGAGGGCGTCCTCCGAGATGTCCGCGAGGTCCACCTCGGCCTCCGGGAAGAGCATGGCCGCGACGATGCCGAGGCAGCCGCAGCCCGTGCAGAGGTCGAGGATCCGCGTCGGATGGCGGTCGCCGAGCCAGGGCTGGAGCCCCGCCTCGAGGAGCCCGCCGATGGGCGAGCGCGGCACGAGCACGCGCGGGTCCACCTCGAACTCGAGGCCCGCGAGGAAGGCGCGCCCCGTGAGGTAGGCCGTGGGGACCCGCTCCTCCACGCGGCGACGCACGCATTCCGCGAGCGCCGCGCGCTCCGGCTCCGTGAGCCGCGCCCCGAGGAGCGCGTCGCCGCGGTCGTCGGGGATCCGCAGCCAGCCGAGCACGAGCGCCACGGCGTCGTCCCAGGCGCTGGCGGTGCCGTGGCCGAAGTGGAGCTCCGCCCGGCCGAGGCGCGTCGCGGTCCAGCGCAGCCAGTCGCCGACGGTCAGGAGTTCCGCCGCAGGCTCGTGCGCCGCATCCGGTCGCTCGCCGCTCATGCTTCAGCTCCCCTCCGGCAGGACGATCTCCACCACGCGCTCGGCGTCCTCGAGCACCGCGGGTACGGCCATGCCCACGCCCACCGGACGCAGCCGTCTTCCCGGCAGCCGCGCCCCGAGCACCCCGGCGAGGCCCTCCGCCTGGCGGCGCGTGGCCTCGAGGCTCTCCACCGGTTCCGCGGAGCGGCCGTGCACCACGATCCACAGCTCGCGCTCCGGCGGCAGGGCCGAGACGGCGCTCGCGAGCGCCTCGAGGATCGGTTCGGCCGCCCCCGAGGGGCCTCCGTCCGGATCGAGGGGCAGCCGCGGCAGGCGCGCCACCCCCGTGGCCTCGAGGGAGCGGCGGAGTGTGGTCGCGAGGTCCGCGTCGCCGCCGACGCCCGCCTCCGTCGCGAGCCGGATCTCCTCGAGGTGGGCGAAGACCTCCCGGGTGCCGCGCTCGGACACGTAGAGGAGCACCACCGTGGGGCCGTCGGCGGTCGCCCGGGGCACCGCGGCGTAGTGCTGTCGTCGGTCCCGCCCGTAGAGATCGGCCACGGCGAAGACGTCGTGGGCCCAGATCGCGCTGATGCCGCAGTCCATGCCCTGGCACTCGAACCAGGCTTCCTCCGGCAGCTGGCCCCGCAGGCGCGCGAAGACGTCCGCGGGATCCACGCCGCGGGGATAGGCCCAGGTCCAGCCCTCGAGGGTGCCGCGCACGGTGCGCGTGGAGCGCCCCTGGGTCACGTCCTCGGTCCGCGCGAGACGCCCGACCGGGACGTCGTGGAGCCGCGCCAGCTCCTCCTCGCTCTGCTCCACCACCGTCGCCCGGGGGTCGAGCTCGATGCCGGCCGGCGCGCTCGCCGCCGGGACGGTCGGCGCCAGGCCGAGGGCGGCCAGCAGGCAGAGCACACGGAGGACGTCAGGGCGCAGCGGCATGATCGATCTCGGCCAGGATCCGGGCGCTACCTTGCCAGAGATGCTCCGCTTCGAGCAGCCAGCCCTGCCCCGGGGCGAAGGGCAAGCGCACCTCGGCGAACCAGCGGGCCAGCTCCGGAAGCAGGGGCAGGTGGGCCACGGCCACGAGCGCTCCGGCGCCCTCCCCCAGCGCGGCGAGACGGCGACCCGCCGCGGCGGGATCGCCCTCCGGTCGCAGGGCGGGCTCCTCCGTCCGGGTCGCGACGGCGAAGGCGTCCGCGACGAGCGCCGCGGTCTCCACGGCGCGGCGCAGCGGCGAATGGACGAGCTGCAGCGGCGTCCCGAGCTCCGCGAGGGCCGGATGACGCAGGGCGCGGACGACGGCGGCCCGCCCCTCGGCGGTGAGCGCCGCCTCGTCGTGGCCGCCGGCGGCGCGGCCGTGGCGCAGGAGCAGGAGCCTCACCCGTCGATCCGCGCGACGAACTCGACGTCGTCGCGCTGCTCCGCGAGCATGAGGCGCACGAGCACCTCGGCCCGTCCCCGGCCCTCGAAGAGGATCTCGTGCAGGCCCTGGACGATGGGCATGTCCACCCCGAGTTCCCGCGCCCGCTCCCAGACCACGGCGATCGTGTTCACACCCTCGGCGAGCTTCCCGAGCTCCTCCTGCGCCTCGGCGAGGCTCCGCCCCTCGCCCACGGCGCGCCCGAGCTGGAAGTTCCGGGACAGGGGCGAGGTGCAGGTCACGAGCAGGTCGCCCACGCCGGCGAGGCCGAGGAAGGTCAGCGGGTCCGCGCCCTGGCTGGCGGCGAAGCGGCTCATCTCCCCGAGGCCCCGGGTGACGAGCATGGCGAGCGTGTTCTGCCCCGCCCCGAGCGCCGTCGCCATGCCGGCGGCGATGGCGTAGATGTTCTTCAGGGCGCCGCCGAGCTCGACGCCGTAGAGGTCGGGATTCGAGTACACGCGGAAGGAGCGCGAGTGCACCGTGTCCTGCACCACGAAGCGCAGCTCCGCGTCGCGCGAGGCGATGACCGTCCCCGTGTAGTCCCCGCGGGCGATCTCCTCGGCGATGTTGGGCCCGGAGAGCACGCCGATGCGCGCCTCGGGGCAGCATTCCCGGAGCACGTCGCTCATGAGCCGGAAACCGCGCGCCTCGATGCCCTTGGTGGTGGAGACGAGGATCGTCCCCGGCGCGAGGTGCCGACCGATCTCCTCCGCGACCTCGCGGAAGGAGGCGCTGGGGACGGAGACGAAGACCAGCTCCGAGGCGGCCACGGCGCCGGCGAGGTCCCCGGTGGGCGTGACGCCGTCGTGGAGCCGGTGCCCCGGCAGGTAGCGCCGGTTCTCCCGGAGCCGGGCGGTCTCCTCCACCTGCTCCGCGTCCCGCATCCACAGGGACACCGCATGGCCCCGCCCCGCGACGATGTTCGCGATGACGGTCCCGAAGTTGCCGCCGCCGGCCACCGTGACGCGGCGACGCACCCGCCCGTCGGCGGGCCGGTCCGGGGCCTGCTCGCTCATCGTGTCTCCTCGCGGAGGCGCCAGCCGGGTGCCGGCGCCGAACGGGACCCTACGCTGCTCAGAGGGTGTCTACAAAATGCCTGCCGTCGCGAGACGCACCCTGGGGCTGCCGGACAAGGCGTGAGGGCCACAGCGAGTGGGAGCATGGCCGTCGCCCTGTGACCGCTCGATGGGGGCCTCACAACGCCGTCCGGCGGTTCCAGGGGGCGCCGCAGCAGGCGGGCATTTTGTAGACACCCTCTCAGGCGAGTTCCGCGAGCAGCCGGTTGATGCGGGTGACGTAGGCCGCGGGATCCTCGAGGGGATCGCCCTCCGCGAGGCGCGCCTGGTCGAGGAGCACGCAGGCGAGGTCCGTGGCCCGGGCCTCGTCGGACTCGCGCTCGAAGCGGCGCACGAGCACGTGCTCCGGGTTCACCTCGAGGATCGGCGCCGTCTCCGGCACCTCCTGCCCCGCCGCCTTCAGGAGCCTGCGCATCTGGCTGCCGAGGTCGTGCTCCGGAACGATGAGGCAGGCCGGGGAATCGGTGAGCCGCCGCGAGGCCCGCACTTCGGCCACGCGCTCCCCGAGGGCCGTCTTCAGACGCTCGAGGACGCCGGCGTCGAGCGTCTTCGCGCCCTCCTCGCCCGCCTCCGGGCTCTCCGCCTCGTCGATCCCGAGGGCCTTCAGGTCGAGATCGCCGCGGGCCACGTCCCGCAGGGGCTTGCCGTCGAACTCCCCGAGCTGGCTCATGAGCCACTCGTCGAGGCGATGCGAGAGCAGCAGCACCTCGATGCCGTGCTTGCGGAACACCTCGAGGTGCGGCGAACCCTTGGCGGCCGCGAAGCTGTCGCCGGTGACGTAGTAGACGTGCTCCTGGCCGGGCTTCATGCGCGCCAGATAGTCGGCGAGGCCGTGGCGCTCCGCCGGCGCGTCGTCGTGGGTGCTCGCGAAGCGCAGGAGCCCCGCGATGCGCTCGCGGTTGCCGAAGTCCTCCGCCGGCCCCTCCTTGAGCACCGCGCCCATCTCGTCCCAGAAGCCCGCGTAGGCCTCCGCGTCGTCCTTCGCGAGCTTCTCGAGCAGATCGAGGACGCGCTTCGTGAGCGCCGAGCGGATGCTGTCGATGCGGGGATCCTGCTGGAGGATCTCGCGCGAGACGTTCAGGGGCAGGTCCGAGGAATCGAGCACCCCGCGCACGAAGCGCAGGTACAGGGGCAGGAACTGCTCCGCGTCGTCCATGATGAACACGCGGCGCACGTAGAGCTTCAGCCCCCGCGGCGCCTCGCGGTTGTAGAGATCGAAGGGCGCGCGCTTCGGCACGTAGAGCAGGCTCGTGTACTCGAGCTTGCCCTCGACCCGGTTGTGACTCCAGGTCAGGGGATCCTCGAAGTCGTGGGCCACGTGCTTGTAGAACTCGCGGTACTCCTCGTCGCCGATCTCCGTGCGCGGCCGGGTCCAGAGCGCCTTCGCGGCGTTGACCGTCTCCCAGCCGTCGTCCTCGGCGTCCTCGTCCTCCCGGCGCAGCTGCACCGGGATCGCGATGTGCTCGGCGTAGCGCTTGACCACGCTGCGCACCCGGAAGGGCTCGAGGAACTCCTCCGCGTCGGCCTTCAGGTGCAGGGTCACGGTGGTGCCGCGCTCGGCGCGCTCGATCGGCTCGAGGTCGTAGGCGGACTCGCCCGTGGAACTCCAGCGCCAGCCCTCCCCGGCGGGGGCTCCGGCCCGGCGCGTCTCGACCACCACCCGGTCGGCCACCATGAACGCCGAGTAGAAGCCCACGCCGAACTGGCCGATGAGCTGTGCGTCCTGCCTGCGATCGCCGGTGAGCTGCTCGAGGAACCGCGCCGTCCCCGAGCGGGCGATGGTCCCGAGGTTCTCCACGAGCTCCGCCCGGTTCATGCCGACGCCGTTGTCGTGGATGCGCAGCTCGCGCGCGTCCCGGTCCACCTCGATGCGGACCCGCGGCTCGGGATCCTCCTCGAGGAGCTCGGGACGCTCGAGGGCCTCGAAGCGCAGCTTGTCCGCCGCGTCCGAGGCGTTGGAGACGAGCTCGCGCAGGAAGATCTCCCGGTTCGAGTAGAGGGAATGGATCATCAGCTTCAGGAGCTGCTTCGCCTCGGTCTCGAAGCCGAGGGTCACCTTCTCGCGG
>JAZBPF010000325.1:0-18470 GCA_036351515.1 Pseudomonadales bacterium
CCCGCACCGGCCTCCGCGGCGCCCGCGGAGAGGAGGATCGAGCTGTGACATCGCATCGCAGGACCCCGTCCATGCTGCCGGCGCTCGCCGCCCTGGCCCTCGCCGCCCTCTGCGCTCAGGCCCTCGCCGCGACGGACCTCGACGAACGCACGGACGCCGCCCTCGACGGGCGCGTGGAGGTCTCGAACACGAGCGGCGCCGTGCTCGTCCGCGGCTGGGACCGCCCCGAGGTGCACGTCACCGGCCGGCTCGGCGAGGGCACCGAGGAGCTGCGCTTCGAACGCCTCGGGGACCGCATCGTCGTCGAGGTGCGCCTCCCCCGGCGCGGCCGCCGCGACGTGGAGCCGACGGACCTCGAGGTCTCGGTCCCGCAGGCGAGTACCGTGGAGATCGACACAGTGGAGGCGGAGATCACGGTGCGGGCCCTGGAGGGGCGGCTCCGGGCGCACAGCGTCAGCGGCGACCTCGAGATCGAGGCCGCCGGCCGGGAGCTCGAGCTCGAGAGCGTGAGCGGCGACGTGCGCCTCGAGGGCGCCGGGCAGGACGGGGTGCTGCGCCTGTCCTCCGTGAGCGGCGACGTCCGGGCCGAGGCGGTCTCCGGCGACGTGGAGGCCGAGAGCGTCAGCGGCGACCTCGCCCTCCGGCTCGGGACGACCCGCCGCCTGGAGGCGACGAGCACGAGCGGACGCCTGGAGGTCCACACCGCGCTCGCGGAGGACGCGCGCCTGGAGCTCGAGAGCGTGAGCGGCGACGTGGAGCTGTCCCTGGACGGCTCCACGGACGGGCGCTACGAGCTCCGTTCCTTCTCCGGCGACGTCGAGGTCTGCTTCGGACCGGAGGCCGAGCGGCAGCGCTTCGGACCGGGCAGCCGGCTCGACTTCACCGCGGGGGACGGCGGCCCGCTCGTGCGCATCCAGACCATGAGCGGCGAGATCGAGGTCTGCGACTGAGCGGGTACCCGCCGCGGGCCCGTCCCCACCGGCGGACGCTCCGCTCTAGACTGGGGCTCCCCTACGGCGCCAGGAACCCGTCCGTGACCGCACCGGAACCGACCGCGCCCCTCCCGGACCGCGAGGACGTCGTCGCCACGGCGGCGCTCCTCGCGGGCCGCATCGTCCGCACGCCGCTCCTCTCCGCCCCGGTCCTCGACGCGCGCACCGGCGGCCGGATCCTCCTGAAGCTCGAGAACCTCCAGCACACGAACTCCTTCAAGTTCCGCGGCGCCCTCTCGCGGCTGCTGCGGCTCACGCCGGAGGAGCGGCAACGCGGCGTCGTCGCCTGGTCCTCGGGGAACCATGGCCGCGCCGTCGCGGCGGCGGCCCGGGAGCTGGGCATCGAGGCGACCGTGGTCATGCCCACGGACGCGCCCGCGGTGAAGCGGGAGCGGACGGCGCGGGAAGGGGCGCGCATCGTCGCCTACGATCGAGCGCGGGAGGACCGGGAGGCCATCGCCCGGGCGATCGCGGCGGAGACCGGCGCGGTGGTCGTGCCGTCCTACGACGACCGCTGGGTGATCGCGGGTCAGGGCACCGCCGGCCTCGAGCTCCTCGCGCAGGCGGACGCCGACGGTGCGCGGCCCGAGGCGCTGCTCGTGTGCTGCGGGGGCGGCGGCCTGACGGCGGGCTGCGCCCTCGCCCTCGAGGGCAGCGGGATCGCCGTGCACACGGTGGAACCGGAGGGCTGGGACGACCACGCGCGCTCCTTCGCGACGGGCACGCGGGTCACCGCGGACGGCGGCAGCGGCCTCTGCGACGCCCTGCTCGCGCCGACCCCCGGCGCGCTCACCTGGGCGATCAACCGATCCCGCGTCCGCTCCGGCCTCGTGGTGACCGAGGCGGCCGTGCGCGAGGCGGTGGCCTTCGCCTTCCACGAGCTGCGCCTGGTGCTGGAGCCGGGCGGCGCCGTCGCCCTCGCCGCGGTCCTGAGCGGCGCCCTGCCCGTCGCCGGCCGGACCCTCGCCGTGCTCGTGAGCGGCGGCAACGTCGACCCGGGCTGGCTCGCAGGCCTCGTCTCGGGCGCGGACGGCGGCGCCGGTCACCAGCGCCAGGCGAGCTCCGCGTAGCCGTAGGTCGTCGGCGGGCCGGGGGCCGGAGAAGCCCGGCGGACGAAGCGGCCCGCCTCGAGACGGACCGCGCCCAGTTCCAGCTGCAGGCCGCGCTCCGGCCAGCGCCAGGCGATGGCGGTCTCGAACTGATCGCCCACGTGCGTGCCCGCCGCACCCGAGGGGTCCAGCACGAGCGCCGGCACCCAGGCGTCCCGGGCGCTCTCGAGGTCGATGCGGCGCCAGGCGGTGCGCCAGCGGAGCGCCCCGCCCCAGCGCTGCGGCCGCCAGTCGAAACGCAGCTCGGGGCTGACGACGTTCGCGCGCGCGATCGCACCGTGGAGCCCCGTCGGGCCGTACTCGAAGCGGCGCGCGCCGAAGAGCGGATCGAAGCGGCCGCTGCGCCCGTCCGCGGGATCGCCGTCTCCGCTCGCTGCGTCGAGCGCCGCGCGCAGCAGCAGCGTCGGCACGCCGGCAGGACGCCAGCCGAGCGAGACGTGTGCGAACCAGGCGCGATGCCGCAGGCTCTCCGGGCGGATCCCGAGCCGCTGCTCGCCCGTCTGGTGCGCCAGCTCCAGCTCGTAGCCGAGGCCACCCGGCGCGGCGGGACGATGCAGGCGCAGGTCGGCGGTCCAGAGGTCCCGGCGGCCTCCGCGGCGTCCGCCGCGGAGATGCAGGAGGGTGCCTGCCAGCTCGCCGATGGCCGTGTCCCTGGCGAGTTCGAAGCCCTGGAACGCGAGGCCGCTTCCGGCCTCGTCGACCTCGACCTCGTTGTCGAGGACGGGCTCGAGCCCGTCGGGCCGCCTTCGGTTCGGCCAGGTCACGAAGAGCCGGCTGCGGAAGGCCTCCCCGCGATGCTCCCAGTCGAGCCCGGTGAACGCGTTGATGGTGTTGCGGTAGCGGTTGCGCGCCACGAGGCGCCGCGAACCGAGCTCGAGCGTGAAGAGTCCGAGGCGCACCACGTCGGTCGGGGTCTCTCCCGCGCCGAAGGCGAGGCGCAGCTGCGCCTGCAGGACCTCCAGCGTGTTCACCGCCGACGCGCTCACCGCCGAACCGCGGTCCGCGTCGAACTGACGTCCGTCGAGAAGCTCCAGCACGAAGCCGACCGGCCGCGCCTCCGAGGCGACGCGCAGGCGCGAGCGCAGGAAGGTCACCGCGTCCCGCTCCGAGAGCCGCGCGGCGCTGCGGAACTGCCCGTCGATGACCTCGTGGCGAAGGCGCAGCTCACCGTCGACGGCGAGGCCGGAGGCCGCGTGCACCCCGGTCGGACTCAGCACGAGGGTGAGCAGCAGCGCACAGCACCGCTGCGGCGCGCACCGGAGCCCGCGCTCCGGGCTCCCCGCCGAACGCCTCACCTCAGCCGCCCCGGACGTCCGCGCTGCGTCGTGCCGAACGCATCGGCTCCGCGTGGACTGCCAGCAGCTCGACGAAGCGCGGCAGGGACAGGGCCGTGAAGGTGCGCACGAAGTCGCGGATCCGGTCGAGGGTCACGCCGCCGGCGAGATCTAGTTCCGCCTCGATCACCGGATCGCCCGCCTCGTCGATGTAGACCTTCGAGAAGCGGTAGTCGCGGTTCCAGGCGTTCGCCGCCTCCGGCGGCAGCGCCACGTCGGAGAAGCCCGCGTAGAGCAGCACGAACTCGCCGTCGTAGGAGCCCACGAGCGCCAGCACTCGTACGCCGCCGACCTCGAGTACCAGGTCGCCGTCGTCGTCGACCGTGCCCGCGGCGTAGCCGAACTCCTCGAAGACCCCGGCGAGGCCCGACGCCTCGAGGCGGGCGACGACGCCGGCAGCAGCCGCGGGCGCAGGCGGCGCGGCCGCACAGCTCTGCGTCAGCAGGACCGCGGACAGCAGCACCGCCGCCCGGCGCCGGAGGACCCGTCGCTGCACCGCCATGGCTCGCCCTCCGCTACCCGGGGAACGGGCGGTCGTACGAGCGGCCGCCACGGGAAAGCGGCCAAGGGTACACCAGCGCCTCGGGCATCCCGCGCCCGGAGCGGTTCAGCGGCGGGCGGCCAGCTCCCGGCGGACCTCCCGGATCAGCAGGCGCCAGAGCAGGAAGCGATGGGTCGTGAGGGCGAGGACCGCGCCCGTGCCCGCCGCGAGACCGTGGAGCAGGATCGACAGCGGAGGCGCCGGCGCGAAGATCGAGAGCAGGCGCACAAGCGTGGAGACGACCAGCGCGGCCACTGCCAACGAGATCGCAAGTGCTCGAACGGCGAGACCCGGCGAACGCCTTCTTGCAGCCTCGAGAAGAGCCGAAGCAGCACGCTCGTCCATGCCCGCGAGTTCGCGGATGGCGCGACGAATCGATTCCCCCATCTCCGTACGTCTTCCTCTCCGGAGCTGAATCCGCGACAGCCCGCGTTCGGTCGCGAAGTGGTACCCGACATCGGCGAGCGCGCCGACCGCCAAATCGACGCCGACGCCCACGAGATCGCCCCATCCCGGCACGCACGATCCGGCAGCAAGCCCCGCCACACCGGACGTCCAGATGGTCGCCAGGCACATCGAGGACCGCCGCTTCCGCCGCCCTCGCCCTCGCGCCGTGGACCGAGGCGGATCCGGGATCCGCCGCTGACGTACTGGATCTCCTTCTCGGACAGTTCCCGCATCGCACTGCCCTCCGAGCCATGGGGCGGGCAGCGTCGCAATGCCAACAACGTGCACACAAAGCTGGATTGCTGGCAGAGGCGTGCGATTTCACTCACGCACGTGCAAGGACGGGACAGGGCTACCCTCGGACACCCGACTGGCAGAACCTCCGAATCGTCCCGGGAGCTCCGGAAGCTCTTTCCTGTGAGGGCATCGAGCCACGAGAAGACGACCACGGTGGCCTCGCCCCCGATCCTGTGGACACCCCGTTTCAGGTCGGCAGGTGCAATCATCGACAGGTGAAACCATCGACAGCCGCTGCCGGCGAACGGGCACGTTCCCCTGCCGAGCACCACTCGCCACGACCGGGTCCGGCGCCGGCAGTCCGACGCACACGAGACCACCTCCGGGAAGGCGGGGCGGTCCAGGCCGAGAAGAGGCGCGTCGATGGCTTCTGCAGGGGTCCGCAGTCCCGCGTCCAGTCATCGCGAGCACGGCCCGCGAACCGAGACTCGACCATGCCCCAGTCGGGAGGAACGGATCGCCCCGCGCGCCGGCGGTGCCACAGAGGCACCGATCGAGCCTGCCGCGACCTGCAGCACCCGCACCCTCGTTTACACCCCACGTGTGCATGTTCGCACCCCGCACGGCTGAGATGCTGCGCCGCGTCGGTCCGGTGCTGCGCCTCCCTTCCCGGAAGCGACCGGGCTTCCCTGATTCGGCCCCGCCGAGAGCTGCCTGGAGTGCGATGGGATGAGTCTTCTTCGAAAGTTCGGTGTCTGCTGTCTGGTCGGCCTGCTCGGGCACGCCCCCGCGAACGCGGAATGGCACTACGGCCTGGGGACCGGGATCTACGCCCTGAACATCGAGGGCGACGCGGCCTTCGGTACCGCTGCCTCGGGCACGGTGGACATCGAGAACGACCTCGACTCGAGCGAACTCTCCGACATGCTGGACTCCGCACGCGGCCTTGGCGGCTACGCCACCAACGGTATCTGGACCATTCAGGCTTCCTACGGCCTGGTCGAGCTCGAGAACACCTTCGCGGGCGATGGCGCCTCCCTCGGCGGCGGTGCCCTCGTGGCGGGGAGCTGGGAGCGCACCCAGGGTGAAGTCGCCGTCTCCTACAACTTGTTCCGCGAGGGCCGCACGACCTTTGGCGTCATCGGTGGTGTCCGCATGACCGAGCACGACTTCGACCTCGCGACGCTGAACGTTCAGCCCGGCGCTGCACGCAACGTCGACGAGGACTGGACCGACGTCATCCTCGGCGTGACGCACAGCTATCGCCTCGCGGACGGCTGGACCTGGGCGAGCCGGGCCCACTACGGCTCCGGTGGGTCGGAAGGCACCCCCTTCGCCAACACGGGGCTGCGGTGGCAGGCGGTGAACTGGCTCGCAACGACGTTCTACCTCCAGTACGAGGGCGTCGACTTCGAGGAAGGAAACCGCGGTGACGTCGACTACTACGCCTATGACAACGACGAGTTCGGCGCCGGCATCGTGCTTCAGCTGACCTGGTAGGTCGAAGATGCTTCGCGCCCCTGCGAGCCGCTCGGGACGCGGTTCGTTGCCGCGGTCGAGGTCCGGACACGCCTGTGAGAGGTGCTCCGGGCCTCGCCCGTTCAGGTCGGAGGGCGGCGGGCGACAGCGCGACGCCGCCCACCATGCGCCCCCGCTTCCGGTGCCCGCGCCCCTCTCATGGACGGACCGGCTCCCGGCGTTCGCGAGCCCATGGAAACAGTCGTGATCAGATTCCTCCGAACCACCATCGCCGGGGGCATCCTGTTCCTGGTGCCCTTCGTGATCATCGCCGTGCTCGTCGAGAAGGCCCTCGAGATCGCGGTGCGCATCGTCGCGCCCATCGAAAGCCACCTCCCGATCCATTCCCTCGTGGGCCTGGAGAAGGCGTACGTCCTCGCGGGCCTGGTGCTCCTCCTCCTCTGCTTTCTCGCGGGCAACTTCGCGAAGACATCGGTCGCGAAGGCGACGACGCTGCGTTTCGAGACAGCCTTCCTGAATCGGATTCCCGGCTACCTGCTCCTCAAGACCATCGCCGAGGAGATCGCCGGCGGGGACCCCAGCGAGCGTTTCCCGTCCGTACTCGTTCGCCTCGACGACGCAGCGCAGTACGCCTTTCTCGTGGAAGAGAACCGGGAACAGGGCTACTCGGTCGTGTTCGTCCCGGGCGCCCCGAGTCCTGCATCGGGCGACGTGCTCATCGTGTCCTCGGACCGAGTGATCCCGCTCGACCGCTCCACCAGGAAGGCGATCAGCTGTCTTCAGCGCATGGGTCTGGGCAGTGACAAGCTCGTGGGCGACCGCCTGTGGAAGGCCTGGGAATAGACGCGCGCCCCGGCCCGCGTCGCGCTCTCCGTCAGCGGAAGCGACGACCGATCGCGAGGCCCCAGACCAGCGTTTCGTGGTCCTCCGTGACATCCAGGCTGACCGAGGGTGCGACGGACCACTCCCTGCCGACCTCGATCTCGTAGAAGAAGCCCGCACGACCCACGAGATTGCTCAGCGTCCGCGTGCGTACGACGGTCCCGTGGCCGGGCTCCATCTCCACCTCGCGCTCGTACTCCACGCCAGGGCCGACCTGGAAGACGAGGCCGGGCACGATGTGCCAGTCGATCACGGCGAGGGCCGTGGTCGCGTCCACCTCGTCGCCAGCGTGTTCGACCACGATCCCGACACCGAAACGGTGCGAGAGCTCGAGCTCGAAGTCGAGGCCGATCGTGGCGCCGCTTCGACCCTCGTCCCGGACGTTGCTGCCGCCCACGAGGAGCGCGACGTGCGTCGCTCGGCCGTGCTCCTCCCCGCTGATCTCGCCGTGAACCGTCTCTGCGGCGACGGGCAGCACTGTCGGGAACAGCAGCAGGCCCGGCAGTAGCTTGCGATGCAGCGATACCACTGGCGTCGAGTTTCTCATCCCTCAGGTTTCCGCGAGTCGAGTCGTGAAGGAGGCGCCGGTCCCTCTGGAGGTCCGTCCGGGACGAAGATCAGTTCTTCCCGACCGTTCACCGTCGACGGATGCAGGCGTCCACGTGCCGTGAATGCGCATCGCGTGCTGCGTTCGAGCAGCGCGAGGGGTTCCCGCGCCTGCCCATCCGCGCAGGACGCTCGGGTGCCCAGGAGCGCTCCAGCCGACCCGAGGCGAGCTTCCGCTCCGCACTCGGCTTCCGGCACCCGGACGCTGCTGCCGGCCTGCCAGCGGTCTCCGGGTCCCGCTGCTGGCCGATCAGTCGCCAGCGCTTCGTGTCGAGCCGCATCCGCGCCGGGGCCGCCGGTGCCGGGGTGTTCGCGACCTCCGCGGCGAGTCTCTGCACGCATCATTCATGGGTGTCCGGATCAGGAACGCGACCACAGGTCGAGCCTGAGGGGTCCGCATCGCCGGTGTCCACGTCGGAGTGCCCACTACATCTTCGATTGCACCCTCGGGTGCCATGCGCGTCGTGCGGCCCTGCGAGACGGTTGCGATCGGTAGAGCACCGGGGGTGCAGGGGCCGTGCGCGTTCGCCCACCATCGCTCGCAATGTCCGGACACGCGCCCCGGGGGCCGATCCGGCTGGAAGGAGATCCACCGATGCGACTGCGCACGATCCAGACGGCGGCGCTCGCCGGCATCCTCGCCGCTCCGACGGCCTTCGCCGCCCAGTTCGACGGCAGCAGGCCCCTTCTCTGCTCTGCCTATCGGATGTTCGAGTGCGACATCGAGGCAGGCTGCGTCCCGGTCCAGCCGACCGAGATCGGTGCCTCGAGCGCGTGGGAGCTCGACTTCCGGAAGATGGAGATGACGGGCACCGCTCCAGGATCCGCCGCCAATGCCATCGACAAGATGGAGGTGCTGGACGGCAAGCTCTTCCTCACCGGGGTCCAGGACGGTCTGCCCGTCCAGCGCGACGGCGTCGCCTACAGCGTCGCCATCAACGACCCCGACGGGTTCATGAGCATCACCGTGGCGGGAGAACACGTCGCCTTCGTCGGCCTGGGCAACTGCGCACCACGCTGAGCGCGACTGCTCTTTACCTCCACGGCGACCAGACAGGATGCATCGGACGAAGATCCTCGGCTACGCAGCCTGCAGGCGCTCCGCGTCGCCGCACTGGTGCTCTTCCCGGCGGCGGGCTGCGCCACGACCTGCGACGTGACGTCCGGATTCAATGCCGCTGCCGACTTCTCGCACTACCGGACCTTCGCCTTCCTGCCGGGCGGTCCGCTGAAGCTGGCGGCCCACGAGCCGGTCAGTCCCTTCCTGCAGCGGAACAGAGAGGCCGCCGTGAACTCGTGGCCGAGGGCCTGCGGCCTGCGACCGATGCGAAGCGGGCGGACCTCGGGATCGCGTTCATGCTCGATTCGAGCGAGAGCATCCGCATGACGAGCGATCCGAGCGCCGATCGCGGCAATTCGCGCTGGGGCGGCGCCGACCATCAGCAGGTGGACGTCTCCAGCTACACGGCGGGCAGGCTTGCCATCGCCGCATTCGATCCCGGCGCGCGGGTGCCTGTCTGGCACCGCTGGACGAGGGAGACGATCCTCGAGTCGGATCGCCGCAGCGTCCAGGTCGTGAACGAGGTCGTGGCGGCGATGCTGGCGGAGTATCCGACGCCTTGACGCGGAGCCTCCGTCGGTTCCTCATGGTTCCAGGGAAGCGGCACTACGCCCTCGCTCCGGGGCCGTACGTTGGCCCACGTCCGGGAAGGCCTCATGCCCCACAGCAGCCTGGATTCGGTCATCGCCGCCAAGCTCCATCCGCCGGATGCGCCGGAGGACGCGATCGCGCGGACCGCGCTCTGCACGGCCTTCCCCGTAGGTGCCCGCGGCGATGCCACCCTGGTCTGCGCACCAGCCGGGTACGGCAAGAGCTCCTTCGTCATGGAGAGCGCGTCCGCGTCGGAGCGCCATCTGGCCTGGCTCTCCCTCGACGCCGCCGACAACGACCTCCGCCGCTTCTTGCTCTATGTCTGTGCCGCGATCGACCGGAGCGGCGCGGGGGCCTGCACGGAGCTGCTCAACAGCATCGTCCTGCCGACGCTTCCAGCTCCGGAGAAGCTCGGCGAGATCCTCGCGCATGACGTCGAGAGCCTGGACGAGGCGATCACGCTCGTGCTCGACGACTATCAGCAGATCAGCGACCCCGCCATCCACGAGCTGGTGAGCGCGCTGCTGCTGCGCCCGCCGCGCAACCTGCACGCCGTCATCGTCTCGCGCCGCGACCCGCCCCTTCCCATGCAGGTCCTGAGGGCCCGGGGGCGGCTCATGGAAGTGCGCGCCCAGCGCCTCGCGTTCACCAGCGACGAGGCCCTGCTCTTCCTCCAGCATGGCATGGGTCGAACGGTCAGCGCCGCCTGGGTCCTGCGCGTCAACACGATCACGGAAGGCTGGCCCGCCGGCTTGCGCCTGGCCGGCCTGGCCGTGGAGGACGCGGCGCGGGCGGAAGATCTCGTGGGTCGCATGCCCCAGGGGACCTCCGAGGCCCGGGACTACCTGCTCCACGAGGTGCTGCGGTCCTGCGCGCCGCCCCTCCGGCGCTATCTGCTGCTGATGTCGTTCCTCGATCGCTTCTGCGCGCCGTTGTGCGATGCGGTGGTCGCCGAGCTGGAGGATCCGGACGAGATCCAGGTGCTGAGCGGGGACGCCTTCGTCCGGCAGGCGCGGAGCTCGGGCCTGTTCACGATCGCCCTCGACGGGCGCGGCGACTGGTTCCGCTTCCACCATCTCTTCCAGTGGATGCTCCAGCAGGAAGCGCGGGCCCACTTCACGCCGGAGCAACTGCTGCGGCTGCATCGCCGCGCCGCCGGCTGGCTCGTGGAGCGAAAGCTCTACGACGAGGCGATCCAGCAACTGCTGTTCGCCGAGCAGCCGGAAGAGGCCGCCGAGCTGATCATCCGGCACCGGCACGCCATCATGGGCCGCGAACAGTGGCATGAGCTCGACGGCTGGCTCCGGCGTCTGCCGGACGAGTTGGCGGAGCGGC
Source organism: Pseudomonadales bacterium (assembly GCA_036351515.1). Lineage (GTDB taxonomy): Bacteria > Pseudomonadota > Gammaproteobacteria > Pseudomonadales > Azotimanducaceae > JAZBPF01. Next base: position 10,614 of record JAZBPF010000325.1, read on the forward strand.
GGCCGGAGTTGCTGCTGCTTCGGGCGCGCTGGTTGCGCACGGCGGGCAGTCGGACCGAGATGGAGGCGGTGCTGCAGCGCGCAGAGGCCCTCATGCGCACCGTGAAGCTCTCCGAGGACGTGGAGCGGGAGCTGCGCGGCTCCATGGAATCCCTGCGCTGCTACGAACTGTACATGCAGGGTCAGGGCGAGAGATCGCTGGCGTCGGCCCGGCGCGCGCTGGAACTGCTGCCGACCGAGGATCTCGCCGAGCGAGGCTTCGCTTACATCATGCTCGCCGGCAGCCTGCACATGCTCGGGCGCCTGAGCGAAGCGAAGGCAGTGCTGCAGGCGGCGCTGGTCGCGCCGGCTGGCCTCGGCGAGGTGCCGCCGGTGCTGAGGACGAGGATTCTCGCGGCCCATGGATTCCTCTTCCTCATGCAGGGCGAGCCAACGGCTCTCCAATCGATGGGTCGGGAAGTGCTCCGCACCGGCCGGGAAGCGGGTCTATCGGAGATCACGGTCGTGGGCCTGCATCTCGAGGCGGCCGCTCACTATGAACGCAACGAGCTCGTCGCCGCGCGTGACGTACTGGCCGGCAGCCTCGGCGGCCGCACGATCGGGAATGCCGAGTACGAGGCACAGAACCTGATCGTCGACGGTCTCGCGCAGCAGGAGCTCGGGGACGCGTCGGGCGCGCTTCACGCCGTGCGCCGGGTCCGGGAGCTCGCGCTCGCGGTCGGGAATGCCTCACTGCAGAGCTTCGCGGCAGCCTTCGCGGCAGACGTGGCGCTGCGTCAGGGGCACATCGCAGAGGCCATGGAATGGGCCATGGGCTACGAGGCGGAACCCTTCACGCCGCCCCATGCGGAGTTCTGGCCCACGCTGGTCCAGGCACGAATCCTGATCGCCGACGGCAGCAGGAGGAGCCTCAAGCGGGCCGCGCGCCTTCTCGACGGCTATGTCACCTTCGCCGAGTGCGTGCACCATCGTCGCGCACTCGTCGAGGCACTCGCCACGCGTGCGCTGTTGCGCTTCGATACGGACGAGCAAGCCGGCCGGGCCGATCTCGAGCGGGCAATCGTCCTGGCCGAGCCCGGACGCAGCATCCGTCTCTTCCTCGACCTCGGGCCGCGTCTCGGTCGTCTCCTCAACAGTCTCGATCTCGAAGGCGATCGCTTGCGCTACGTCGGCGAGATCCTCGCAGCGTTCCGGGAACAGGGACGCGAAGATGCGGCACCGCGGGAGCAGACCGCGGTCGGAGACACCAGCGGCATCGATGCGCTCTCGAAGCGGGAGGTGCAGGTGCTCAGGCTGATGGCGCAGCGGCTGAGCAACAAGGAGATCGGCGAGAAGCTGTTCATCTCCGACGTCACGGTCAAGCGCCATACCGCGAACATCTACGAGAAGCTCGGCGTGCACGGCCGTCAGCAGGCGGTCGCCAAGGCCCTCGGTCTCGGCATCCTCTCCGGGAGTGGCGACGCGGCCTGACGTCCTCTCGCGGAGCCTGTGCCCCGCTGGTCCTGAGCTCGGCGCCTTTGCTGCGGCCTACCCGATCGCGAGCGCCGTCATGGCCCTCGAGGCTCGAGCGGCGGGCCCACGGGCCCGTCCACGGCGACTGGGGTGTCATGTCCGGTAAAGGTCCGGATTGGGGCATCGCTGCCGAGTTCCATCCGCAGGATGCGCCGGAGGACGCGATCGCGCGGCCTTCCCCGCAGTGCGCGCGGCGATGCCACCCTGGTCTGCGAACCCGCTGGCTACGGCAACAGCAGTTTCGTAGTGGAGATCGCTGCGCCTTGCGATCGGTTGCTGGCCTCGCTCCCCCTCGACGCGGTCGACAGCGAGCTTCGGCGCTTCGCGCTCTACTTCGCAGCATGTCGCACCCGTCATCGAGGCGAGTGGTGCGGGCGCCTGACGTCGGAATCCTCTCCTCCAACTGAAGGTGCATCCATCTTTGCACCCTCTGGTCCCATCCGCCCACCATCGCATGCAGCGATGATCCTCCAAGTCCACGGAGGATTCTCCAGCATGGCCGAACGCGTTTCCGTCGGAACTCCAGCCGTCTACCGGGTGCGCGTGCGCGGACGCGTGCCGCTCGGTTGGTCGACCCGAATGATGGGCATGAACATCACCGCGAGTGGCGAGGGTGAGGCCGAGGTCACGACGCTGGTCGGCCGCCTGCCGGACCAAGCAGCACTTTCCGGCCTGCTCAGTGCGCTGTTCGAGACCAGTTTCGTCCTCCTGTCCGTGGAATGCCTCGAGGTCGGCTGAGCGGGCGCCTCGGCACACGCCCGGGCAGTCACCGACCACATTCACCGCCACCAGTTCACCCAGGAGTCGTCATGAAGCCGTCCCGCTCCGCTGTTTTTCTCGCTGTCCTCGCGTGCTGCGCGGGTACGGCCCAGGCGCAGAGCCTCGGCCAGTCCTTGAGCATCTACACCTACCCCGCGAACGGCCAGGCCGGAGAACAGCAGTCGAAGGACGACTACGAGTGCTTCAGCTGGGCGCAGCAACAGACCGGCTACGACCCCATGAAGCCGCCCCAGGCCCAGACCCAGACGGCCAGCCAGCAGGCGCCCACCGGCTCCCGGCTCCGTGGCGCGGCCCGGGGCGCGGCGGCGGGCGCCATCATCGGTGAGGTGGCCGACGACGACGCGGGTGATGGTGCGGCCATCGGCGCCACCCTGGGTGCACTCCGTGGCGGTAGCCAGGACCGGCAGCGACGCCAGCAGCAGGCACAGCAGGCCAACCAGGCGGCGGAGGCGCAGGTCGGGGCGGCGGAGGACGCGTTCCGCAATGCCTACGGTGCCTGCATGCAGGGGCGCGGCTACACGGTCAGTTTCTGAGGTCGGTGCCTCGCCGTTCGGCGAAGCAACCGACCCAACGGGCAAGCGCCCAGGAGGCGCACAGAGGACGGGCGGCGGGTAGGGCCCACCGACGCGGTCCGGGAGAATGCCGGATGAGTGATGCAAGACTCGCCGGACGGCTGCTGCTCGCGGTGACGATCAGCGGAGTCGCCGCGTTCGCAGGCGCTCCGGCCATGGCCCAGTGCCTTCAGCCGGAGACGAACCGCCCCACCATCGGCCTGGTGCTCGGGGGCGGCGGTGCACGCGGTAGCGCGCACATCGGCGTCATCCGGGTCCTGGAGGAGCTGAACATCCCCGTCGACTGCGTCGCGGGCACCAGCATCGGCTCGCTGATCGGTGCCATGTACGCCACCGGGATGACGGCCGACGAACTCGAGGAGGTCATGCTCGGTCTCGACTGGGACGACCTCTTCGTCGACGACACCCAGCGCGAGGATCAGCCCTTTCGCCGCAAGCGCGACGACAACTTCGCGCTCTACGGACCCAAGCTCGGCCTGGGCGCGGACTCCGCGACCATCAGGACCGGAGTGATCTCCGGCCAGAAACTCAGCTTCGTCTTCGAGAGTCTCGTCGCGAGTCGTGTCCAGATCGATGACTTCGACGAGCTCCCGATTCCCTATCGTGCCGTGTCCGCGGACATCGTCACGGGTGAGCAGGTCGTTCTCGACCGCGGCGATCTCGCCGTCGCCATGCGCGCCAGCATGTCCGTGCCCGGCGTCTTCGCGCCGGTTCCCTGGTACGGCCACACGCTCGTGGACGGCGGCATCGTCAACAACGTGCCCGTCGACGTCGTGCGCGACATGGGCGCCGACGTCCTCATCGTCGTGAACGTGGGCTCGGGACTCCTGACGAGCGACGAGCTGGATTCCGCACTCGCGATCGTCGCGCAAATGACGAACCTGCTGATCCAGAACAACACCGACGACCAGCTCGAGACGCTCGGGGCGGAGGACGTGCTGATCTCGCCACCCCTCGGCAAGGACGTGAGCTCGGGGGATTTCGCGAAGTCCGCGGTGGGTATCCGTATCGGCTACGCGGCAGCGGACGGGGCCCGCCCGACGCTCGCGAAGCTCGGTGTGTCCGGCGCCGACTACGGGGCCCATCGCAGGAACGTCGCTGGCCGGGTGACATCGGCACCGATCATCGACTTCGTGCGCCTCGACAACCAGTCGCGCTTCGCCGACGAGGCCCTCCTGACACTCCTCGATGACGTCCCGGTCGGCGAGCCCCTCGATCCCGCCAGCCTCGATCAGCAGATTCGCGGCATCTACGCCCTCGGGTTCATGGACCTCGTCCGCTACGAAGTCATCGAGGAGAACGGCGGGCACGGCATCGTCGTTCATGCTGGCCAGGACCCCCGGGGCACGAAGCTGCTGGAATGGGGTGCCGACTACTTCGGTGGTGACAACAGCAGCGCGGTCAACCTGCGCGTCGGCTATCTCGACACCGCCATCGACGACTTCGGCAGCGAGGCGCGTCTCCTCGCCCAGCTCGGTGAGGACCCGGCGCTCTACGGCTTCCTCTACAAGTACGTGAACCCTGCCCTGAGGCTGTTCGTCGTGCCGACACTCGCGGCCGAGCGTCGCGTGCTGACGACCTTCGATGCCAACGGCAACGCTCTGCAGGAGAACCAGGTGACGCAGTTCGGTGGCTCCATCGGGATCGGCCGTGAGCTCGGCCGCTCCGCAGCGGTCTCCGTCGGCATCCAGGCCTTCACCGGTGACGTCGAGGTGCGTACGGGTCAACCCGGGCAGCCGAACTACGACTACGACGGCGTCGAGTATTTCGCGAAAGCGATCTATGACCGTCTGGACGACCGCTACTTCCCCGGCGACGGCCAGTTCCTCAATGCGAGCTTCCGGACCTCGGATGAGACGCTCGGCGCCGACGACGACTTCGACCAGCTGAGCGTCGACGGCTTCCTCGCCGAAACCCGGGGTGCCCACTCGGCGCTCCTCGGCGCGCGCTACAACGTGACCACCAACGGCGCAGCACCGATCTATGCGCAGTTCCGGGCCGGCGGCTTCACGCGCCTTTCGGGCCTGCAGCCGGGTGAGCTGGTGGGCTCCAACTTCGGCATGGTCCTCGGCGGCTATCGCTATCGTTTCGGCGGCTCCGGGTTGCTGCCCGCCTACGCCGGCATGACCGTCGAGTACGGCAACGTCACCCAGGACCGAGACGACCTGTTCGAAAGGGGCATTCTCGGCGGCAGCGCGTACATCGGCTACCGCTCGCCGATCGGACCGCTCTATCTGGGCGTCGGCGTGGCGGAGGGCGACCGCGAGCTCGTCTTCCTGCGCATCGGCAACATCTTCGGCGACGCCAGCATCGGCCGCTGACCGTGGATCAGATTCATTCCTCGGCTCCGACCGAGGCGTGCGCAGGACCGGTGGCGCAGGTCCTGCGTTCGAGATCGGGGCGCCGACATTCCGCATCTGCGAGGAGTACGCACATGAATCGCACGCTCGGCATCATCCTGTTCGCACTGAGCACCACCACCTCGGCCGCAGGATTTCTCGAGCCGATGGAACTCGAGAAGCTCACACCGCATCCGGACGTGGAAGGGGTGTACCGCTACCTCACACCGGGCGCCGCAGCGGCGTCGTCCTACGACAAGGTCATCATGGGCAGCGTGTCCTTCTTCTTCTCCGAGGACAGCAAGGTCAAGAGCATCGAGGCGGACGAGATGAAGGCGATCTCCGACGCCCTCAAGAGTGCCTTCGTCATGGCTGCGTCGGAGTACCGCAGCGTGGTGCTCAGCCCGGGCGAGGGAACGGCGCTGGTCAACCTCGCGATCACCGACATCAACATGCAGAACAAGAAGCGCGGCCTGCTCGGCTACACGCCGATCGGTCTCGTGGTGTCCACCGCCGGCAATCTGGCCGGGTTACGTGTCGAACTGCGTGAAGCCCACATCGAAGGCGAGCTGGTCGACTCCGTCAGCGGCGAGGTGATCTCGATCTTCCGCGTCGAGGAGATCACCGACATCGACGGCAAGAAGAAGATGAGCTGGGACGATCTCGTCGGGACCCTCCAGGCGTCGCTCACGCAAGCGATGGCCTCCTGGCAGTGACCGGACTGCGCACCCGGAGGGTGCGCTCAGGGGCCGTGGGAGTCCGCGCGGGCGTCGCGCGTCCTCGGCTCCTGCCGGAAGACGGATACTCGGATCAGCCATGATGGCCATCTCTCGCGCTCCGGCGCTGGGCGCTGCATGCCTGGCCTTCATGATCTCGCCGCCAGCGCATGCCGACGGCGTGGACGTGGTCGAGTTCGGGAACAGCCGCATGGTCGGACAGGCCAAGCGCCTGGATCGCGGCAAGCTCTACTTCAAGACCGACGCCACGGGCACGATCGCGATCGACTGGCTCGAGGTGAAACGCCTCGAGACGGCGCAGACGTTCAGGGTCGAGCACCGCGACGGCAGGATCGAGCTCGGCTCCTTCGCTGCCGGCGCCGCCGAACGGCACATCGCCGTCGAGTCCAGCAGCGGAATCGTCCGCGAAACGATGGCGAACATCGTCGCCTTCGAGACGTTCGAGCGGAACGTCTGGGAACGTATCGACATCAGTGCGACGCTCGGCTACTCCTTCGCCAGGTCGAACGGCGTGCAGCAGCTCAATTTCGGGGCGGACGTCGATCACGAGGACGAGCGCAAGTCGCGGCAGCTCTCGCTGGCGAGCCAGCGCTCGGAATCCGACGCGGCCGTGGCCTCGACGCGGCGGACGGTCCTCTATCAGGAACTCACCTTCCGGCAGCGCCGCTATCTGACGGGCTGGAAAGCCAGCTACGAGGACAACGACGCGCTCCAGCTCGACTACCGCTTCCTCGCGGCCTGGGTCGCCGGGCGGGAGTACTACCCTGTTTCCAACCAACGCGTGCGTCTCTTCGCGGGCATCGACGTGAGCGAGGAGCAGACCGCAGGCGAGGGCGGATCACTCGGATCCGAGCTGGTACTCGGAGGTACGCTCGACTGGTTCAAGTTCAGGAGTCCGGAGCTCGATCTCTCCGCCGATCTGACCGTGTTCCCGAGCCTCTCGGATAGCGGCCGCTTGCGAGCGAAGGCCAACGTCCGCCTGCGATGGGAGATGTTCGAGGACCTCTTCTGGGAGTTCTCCGTCTACGACGACTTCGACAACCGCTCGGGACGGGACGACGAGGGCGGCTCGTCGATCAGCAACGACTACGGAATCGCCACGAGCCTCGGCTGGAGCTGGTGAGGTCCGTCGGCCGGCGATCGCATGGTCCGTAGGCAGGGCGTGGTCCTCGAACGGCGTCGGGGCGGGTCGTACGCGCGGCGCGGGCGGTTTCCTTCGTTTCCGCGGATGCCTGCGGCATGCAGGCACCCGCGGCGCACCGCGCGGCGGCGGAAGCGGAAAGGCCGAGCGACGCGGCCCTCGCCGAGCCGAAGGCACCGCGGGCGGCGGCCGACCACTTGTACTCGCGTACCACGACCACGAAACGAAGCACGCTCGTCGGTCACGCCCCGCAGATCGAGAGCGGGGCAGACTTCGAAAGGCTCACGGCCTGGGGCGCCATCGCCCTCACGCGCGGGGCCACGGGCGTGACCTACAGCGGATCCGCGCACTGCGCAGCCAAGACCGACACGGATCTCTTCGGGAGCGCGGTCCTGCTGCACGACCTCTGCGTCGAGACGCTGAACGTCTAGCCCGCATCGCTCAGGGATTCGCGGCTGCGGCCGCAGGGGGACCGGAAGATCCTGCGTTGCGCTCGGACCGGATGCTCGACGCACCGTCCAGTACGCCTGCGCACCCGATCCGTCGCGCGCCTCGTCTTTCCCGGCATCTTGACGCCCTCGCCAAGCGAATCGGTGAGCGATGCGGTCCCGGGCCGCGACGAATCCTCGGGACAGCACGGTCCGGCAGTGCAGGCGTCCGGATCGAGTCCCGGCCCGTGGATGGTGCAGCCCGCGAGCGGAGCCTCGTCACGACCCAGGAGGCCGGTGACGGCGCGGACGCGTGTCGCTGCTGGCAGCCCCACGACCTTCAGAGCCG
>JAZBPF010000326.1:0-7427 GCA_036351515.1 Pseudomonadales bacterium
CGTGCTCCTCTCCGTGGACGGCGGTCAGCACCTGCGCCGCGGGCCGAACTGGGAGAAGTTCGCGCGCCTGGGCTTCGGCGACGACGCCGTGGCCGGCCGACCGAAGGGCTGAAGCGCCCCGGTCACTCGGCCGTCAGCTCCAGTACCACGGCCTGCTGCGGCGCGGGCAGCTGCAGCGCGAGACCGGCACCGGCGAGAACGCCTCCGGCGACGACGGTGCCCGGAGGCCGCCAGGACCCGCTCCCGACGAGCGCACCGGGGCGCGCCTCGCGCTCCGGCAACGGCTCGGCGAGGACGATCCGGTAGGGGACGTCCGGCGCGAGACCCGGGACCCGGAAGCGCACGGGCGCCCCGGGCACCCGATCGTCGAGGCGCAGCACCACGACCACGGCCCGGCGCCGGTCCGCCGTGACGAACACGCGCACCTGGTGGTCGTCGTCCTCGTGCGGCGTGAAGCTCGCGCCGCCGTGGAGCACCGGACGCAGCCGCTTGTAGCGCTCGACGTGCGCGGCGAGGCGGGCGCGCTCGCCGTCGTCGAGGGAGAGCAGGTCGAGCTCCAGCCCGAAGTGCCCGAGCAGCGCGACCGCCCCCCGGAAGTCGAGGTTCGTGCTGCGGCCGGTGACGTGCGCCGTGGCCGGACCCACGTGCACCCCGGTCACCTCCGGCGGCAGGAAGGGCGCCACGCCGGCCATGATCCGCGCCCGCACCACGGGATCGTTCGCATCGCTCGTCCAGAGCCGACGGGCGTGGGCGAGCACGCCCCAGTCGGCGCGCCCGCCGCCGCTCGCGCAGCTCTCGAGCTCGACCTCCGGATGGGCCGTCCGCAGCCGTCCGAGCAGCGTCTCGAGGGCCCGCGCCTGGGCGAGGTGCCCCGCGGTGCCGTCGGCCGCGTCCTCCGTGAGCACGCGGTTGTGGTCCCACTTCAGGTAGGCGATCGGATGCGCGCGGAGCAGACCGTCGAGGACCGCGAAGAGGTGCTCGACCACCTCCGGCCGCGAGAGGTCGAGTACGCGCTGGCGCCGGCCGGTGACGCCGTGCCCGGTCGCGTCGCCGCGCAGCCATTCGGGATGGGCCCGCGCGAGGTCGCTGTCCTCGCTCACCATCTCCGGCTCGACCCAGAGGCCGAACTCCAGGCCGAGGTCGCGTACCTGCGCGACCAGGGGCCCCAGGCCCTCGGGATAGCGCGCCGGGTCCGGCGCCCAGTCGCCCAGCGCGCGGCCGTCGTCGGTCCGGTTCCGGAACCAGCCGTCGTCGAGGACGAAGCGCTCGACGCCGACCGCCGCGGCGGCCTCGGCGAGGCGCCGCAGCCGCTCCGGATCGTGATCGAAGTACAGCGCTTCCCAGGTGTTGAGATGGACCGGGCGGGGCCGTCGCGAGGCGGGGCGCGGCAGGATGCGCCGGCGCACCACGTCGTGCAGGCGCGCCGCCACCCCGTCGACGCCGCGGGCGCTCGCCGCGAGCCAGAGCGCGGGGGTCGCGAGGCGCTCGCCGGCCGCGAGCGTCCCCTCCCCCGGATGCAGCAGGACCCCCGCCTGGAGCACGGCGCGACCGTCCGGCAACCGGTCGATCCGGATCCGGTGGTCGCCGCTCCAGGCCAGCGACAGGGCCAGCACGCGGCCGGCGTCGGGACGCGGCGGGCCCTCGCAGAGCAGCAGATAGGGAGGCCGGGCGTGGGACGAGCGTCCCTCGCGGACCTCGCGCAGGAAGCTGGACGCCGGCAGCGGTGCCGCGACGGTGCGGAACTCCCCACACCAGTCCCCCACGGGCTCGACCACATGATCCACCCAGAACGGCAGCGGCAGGGCCGCGACGGCCAGCCAGCGCACCTCGACGGCCGTCGCCGCCGCGTTCTCCAGCTGGCTCTCGAGGCGCAGGGCGCCGCTGGCGCGATCCAGCCGGAGCTCCGTCTCCAGCAGCAGCCCGGCTCCGGGATCGGCGCGCTGCAGCCGCGCGGTCGCCTCGACCGCGTCCTCCCGCGAGGTCAGCGCGGCGCGCTGCGGGCGGAAGCGCCAGCGACCGTCGCCGCGCAGGAACTCGAGGCCGGGCGCGGCCCCGTGGCCGGCACCGCCGCCCGGATGCAGCGTCGGCTCCGGCTGCACGTCGAGGCGCGCGCCCCAGCGCTGCGGCACCGCGGGGGCGGGACCCGCCCCGGCGGGTGCGCCGCCCTCGCCGTACCAGCGCAGGATTCCGTCCTCTCCGACGACCTCGAGGGCCACCCAGGTCGGATCCTCCGGCGGCCCGCCCCGCGCGCTCCACCGTTCCCCTGCGTCCTGCTCGCCCATGCCGGCCGTCCCCACCCCGTCTCGTACCCGTCGTAGACTGCCTCCGTCGCTCGCGGACGGAGCCCCTCGTGACCGTGCCCCGACAGGACGACGGCTCGTTCTGGATCTTCGGTTACGGATCGCTGATCCACCGCCCGGACCTGCCCTGGGTGGAGCGCACGGTCGCGCGCCTGGACGGCTGGAGTCGGCGCTTCTGGCAGGGGTCCCACGACCATCGCGGGCTGCCGCACGCCCCGGGCCGCGTGGTGACGCTGGTCCGTGACGGCGGCGCGACCTGCGGCGGCATGGCCTACCGCGTGCCGGGCCCGGCGGCGGAGCAGGTGCTCGCGGCCCTCGACCATCGGGAGAAGAACGGCTACGACCGCCACCGGGTGACGCTCGACGCCCACCTCGGACGGCGCCTGGAGGCGCTCGTCTACCTGGCGCCGCCGGGGAATCCCGCCTGGCTCGGACCGGCGCCCCCGGAGGTCATGGCCCGACACATCCACGGCTCCGCCGGCCCGAGCGGCCACAACCGCGACTACCTGCTGGAGCTCGCCGACGCCCTCGAGGCCCTCGGGCTCCCGGACGACCACGTCCACGACCTCGCCCACCGGGTCCGGGCGCTCTGAAGGGAGGCCCGGCGCGGACGAGCGCCGGACCGGTCATCGCTCCGGGGAGCCGACTCCGCGACAGGGATACTCGTAGGTGACCCAGTCCGTGCGCTCGGCCACGCGCTCGTAGAGCCCGCGGGCGCGGAAGTTGTTCTCCCGGGTGATCCAGCGGTAGCAGGGCCAGCCCCGGGCGCGACCGATCTCCGCGATCGCCTCGAGGAGCGCCTCGGCCACCCGCCCGCCGCGCGCCTCCGGGGCCACGAAGAGATCGTCGAGGAAGCCGAGGGTCTGCGCCCGCAGCGGCGAGGGCATGTCGCGGAAGTGGGCGAGCCCCACCGCACCGCCGCCGCCCCGGACCGTCGCCAGCCGGCCCTCGACGGGATGATCCGGGTCCAGGAGCCAGTCCCAGAGCCGCTCCGCGCGCTCCGCCGTGAGCGGCAGCCGGTAGAACTCGGCGTAGCCGGCGTAGAGCGCCTCCCAGGCGCCGCGGTCCCGCGCCTCGAGCGGACGGACCTCCACGTCGAACACCGGTGGAGGCCCCGGGCTTCAGGCGGCGGGCTGGAGGGCCCGCCAGCGGCGGGCCGTGGCCGCGACCACGGCCGGGAAGGCCGCGAGGCCCAGGGCCAGGAGCACGAGTCCGGGCAGGACGCCGAAGGCGGCCGCCGCGGTGCCGGCGCCGATGGCGAGGACCGTCAGCGCGAGCACGAAGCCGAGGGGCAGGAGGGACCATTCGCGGCCCTCCACGAGGCGGATGGCCTCGCGCGTGTCGATCGGTGCGCCGACCGCGGCGGCGGGCAGCTTCATGGCGGCCGTGCCGGCCACGAGCAGCGCCATGGGCAGGACCATGCCGGCCACGCCGACGCCGGCGAGGGCGCCGGCCCCTTCCACGGGCAGCACCGTGCCCGAGGCCAGGGCCACGCCCGCGACCGTGAGCTTCGCGGTGATCAGCGGGCCCGCCACGGCGCCGACGAAGGCCCCGGACCAGGACAGGCGCGTGCGCAGACCGGCGGGCGCGCTGCGCCCGAGGAGGCCGCGCTGGATGGCCACCCCGCAGTCGCCGAGCATCCACAGCATGGCGGCGACGGCGGCGGTCCCGAGGATCAGGCGCGGCAGGCCCGCATCGAGGACGGAGACCCCGACCGCGCAGACGGCGACGAGGGCGAAGGTGCAGCAGAGCGTCGCCAGCACGCGGCGACGGAGTGCGGAATCGACGAAGATCGGGCGCATGGCACCCCTCCCATGGCAGTCTCGTTCTCCCCGTCCGTATCCTAACCACAGCCCATGGCCCGAGGGGAACCCCACCATGCTCCGCCTGAACCACCTCGCCCTGCCCGTGAGGGACCCGGAAGCGAGCGCCCGCTTCTGGTGCGGCCCCCTCGGCTTCTCGCCCGGGCGCCGCTCCGGGGACGTGCGCTTCCTCCACGACCGGGCGGGCTTCGACCTCGCCCTCCACCCGGCGGACGCGGCGACGCTGCCGGCGCCCTTCCATCTGGGCTTCCGGCTCGGATCGGTGACGGAGGTGGAACAGGTGCACGACCGGCTCATGCGCGCCGGCGTGGAGCTCTCCGAGCCCCTGACCGAGGAGTCGACGCTCGCGTTCTTCCGGGTCCGCGACCCGGACGGGCACGAGCTCGAGTTCTACTGGGAGGACGACGCGGACGCCTGAGCGGGCGCCTGCGGAACCCGGGCCCTGCCCTCGCTCAGACCCAGTCGCTGCGCTTGCGCCGCCCGCCGACGGAGGCGGCGATCCACGCGAGCAGGGCCCCGGCGAGCACCGCGGCGGCGCCCCACTTGATGCCCGCGGCGCGGTTGTCCCCGGCGAGGCGGACGTTCTCGTTGGAGAGGTCCTCCATGCGCGTGCGCATGGCCGTCGCCTCGTCCTGGAGCGCCTCCAGCGCCGCGGCGGTCTCCAGGGCCTCCGCGGAGGTGCGGCGGATCCGCTCCAGCTCGGCGTTCAGGCGCGCCACCTCCGCCGAGGCCTCCTCGTAGGCCGAGCCGAGATTCCCGGCCTCGCCCCGGAGTTCCTCGAGCGTGGCCGAGAGCCGGTCCCGCTCCGCACGGACCTCCGCGAGGCGCCGCTCGGCGATGACGAGACGGTCCGCCGCGATGGGCGTCCCGGTCGTGTACTGCCCCTGGATCCAGCCTTCCTCCCCCCGGGCACGGACACGGATCCAGCCGTCGTCGTTCTCCTCCAGCACCGTGAGCGGCGTCCCGCTCGACAGGAAGTCGATGATGCGGTTCTGGAAGCTCGGCCCCGTGCGCATGTCCACGCGCAGCTCGTCGTGGATCCAGCGCTGGGCCTCCTGCGCGAGGGCCGAGGGCGCGCCGAGAGCGCACAGCAGCAGCCCCGCGCAGGCGGCACGAGACGAACGGAGCAGGCGGACAACGGTCATCGCTTCGATCCTCGGCAGCTCTTCCCCCGGTACACGGCGGGGCGAACGATCAGGCCTGCGACCCCGGAAGGAAGCCTCCGGTTCCCGGCGCGGGCAGCGCGGAGCGTAGCGAATGGGCCCCGCCCTGCTCCACTCGCCGTCCCTTCCCGTGAACGGTGTCGCAGGCGCACGCACGCCCCCCTACCATGGACATCCCACGAGCCAGCTCGTCGAAGAGGGGGCCACCCATGGCCACCGGGAAGCTCCGCCGGCTCCTCGCGCCGCGGTCCCTCGCGCTCATCGGTGCGAGCGACCGGGAGGGGTCCCTCGGCCGCGTCGTGCTCCACAACCTCCTCGAGGCGGGCTTCCGGGGCGAGCTCTGGCTCGTGAACCCGAACCGCGAGCGGCTCGCGGACAAGCCGGTCTACCCGGACGTCGCGCACCTCCCCGAGACGCCGGACCTCGCGGTGATCGTGACCCCCGCGCCCACGGTCCCCGACCTCGTCGCCCAGTGCGGGGCCCGGGGCATCGCCGGCGCCATCGTGATCTCGGCGGGCTTCCGCGAGGTCGGCCCCGAGGGGGAGGAGCGCGAACGCGCCATGCTCGAGGCCGCGCGACAGCACGGCGTACGCATCCTCGGGCCGAACTGCCTCGGGCTGATCCGCACGGACGTGGGCCTGAACGCCACCTTCAGCGCCGGCCAGGCGCAGCCCGGCCACATCGCCGTGGTCTCCCAGTCCGGGGCCCTGTGCACGGCGATCCTCGACTGGGCCCGGACCAACGACGTGGGCTTCTCGAGCCTGATCTCCACCGGCGTGTCCGCGGACCTCGATTTCGGCGAGATCCTCGACTGGCTCGTGGAGGACGAGGCCACGGACAGCATCATGCTCTACGTCGAGGGCGTGCAGGACGCGCGGCGCTTCGTGAGCGCCCTGCGGGCCGCCGCGCGCGTGAAGCCCGTGGTGGTCATGAAGGTGGGCCGTCACGCCGAGGGCTCCCGCGCGGCCCGCTCGCACACGGGAGCGCTCGTCGGTGCCGACGACGTCTTCGACGCGGCCCTGCGCCGCGCCGGCGTACTGCGCGTCGTGGACTTCGCGGACTTCTTCAACGCCGCCGCCATGCTCGACGTGGGCCTGCGCACGCGCGGCGACCGGCTCGCGATCGTCACCAACGCCGGCGGCCCCGGCGTGCTCGCCGCGGACCACTGCACGGACCGGGGCATCCCCCTGGCGACGCTGTCCGACCCCACGATCGCGGCCCTGGACGACGCGCTCCCGGACGCCTGGTCCCGGGGCAATCCCGTGGACGTGCTCGGCGACGCGGCGCCGGAGCGCTACGCCGCGGCGGTGCGCCACTGCCTCGCCGACGCGCACGTCGACGGCGTCCTCGCGATCCTCACGCCCCAGGCGCAGACCCGGCCCGAGGACGTGGCCCGGCACATGGTCGAACTCGCGGCGGACAGCCGGAAGCCCCTGCTCACCTGCTGGATGGGCGACCCGGCGGTGGCCTCGAGCCGTGCCCTGTTCCGCGCGAAGGACCTGCCCACCTTCGGCACCCCCGAGTCGGCCGTGGACGCCTTCGCGCAGGTGTGCGCCTACCGCGAGAACCAGCAGCTGCTGCTGCAGGTGCCGGAGCCCCTCGGGCCCCACGCGCCGCCGGACGTGGACGGCGCGCGGCACATCGTCGACCGCGCCCTCGCCGACGGTCGCGAGGTGCTCTCCCTGGCGGAGTCGAAGGCGCTGCTGGCCGCCTTCCGCATCCCGATCCTGCGCAGCATTCCCGCGCACACGCCGGAGGACGCGGTGCTCATCGCCCAGGAGACGGGCTTCCCGGTGGCGCTGAAGATCGATTCGCCGGACATCACCCACAAGAGCGACGTCGGCGGCGTGCGCCTCGGCCTCGAGCATGCTCACGAGGTACACGACGCCTGGCATCGCATGCTCGAGGACGTGCGCCGGGCGCGACCCGAGGCGCGCATCGACGGCGTCTTCGTCGAGCCCATGTGGTCGGGGCGGGCCGGCCGCGAACTCATGATCGGCGTGATCGCGGATCCGCTCTTCGGTCCGGCGATCAGCTTCGGTCTGGGCGGTACGCTCGTGGAGGTCCTCGACGACCGCGTGGTCGCCCTGCCGCCCCTGAACCGCTTCCTGATCCGCTCCATGATCGGCCGCAGCCGTGCC
>JAZBPF010000327.1:0-4811 GCA_036351515.1 Pseudomonadales bacterium
GCGGGGGTCGTTGCCGAAGCCGCCGAAGCCACGCACCCCGAAGGTCTCGTCGGTGAGGTTGCGGACCCAGGCGGCGACCTCGAGGCCTTCGCGACGCCAGCCGAGCCGTGCGTGCGCCAGCACGTAGCCGCGGGCGCGCGCGTCGTGCGAGTCGGACCAGTAGAAGGCGTCGCGGCCCTCGGTCTCCAGGCGGGCGAAGAAGGGCCCCGGCAGGTCGTAGTTCCCGGCGAGGGAGAACTGCCAGCCGGGCGCGTGGGCCTGGTCGCGACCCGAGAGGTCGTCGCCCGCGGAGTTCACGAAGTCCTCCAGGCGGGTGGCGAGGAGTCCGAGGCTCCCGCGCAGATCGAGACGGGCACCGACGGCCCAGTCGACCTCGAGCTCGAGCCCGTAGTTCCGACCCTCCGCGGCGTTGCCCGTGAAGTCGATGAACTCGGCGCTGCCGTCCTCGCGCACGCGCACGAGGGACGTGGAGACCTGCTGGTCGCGCCGGTCCATGAGGAAGGCCGCGACGCGGGCCGAGAGCGTGTCGTCCAGGAAGCGGCCCTTCAGCCCCGCCTCGTAGTTCCACACGGACTCCGCGTCGTACTCGCGCAGGTCCGCGTCCAGGGTCCCGTCCGTGTTGAAGCCGCCGGCCTTGTAGCCGCGCGAGACGGACGCGAACAGCAGCCGGCCCCCGGCGGTGGTCCATTCGGCGACGAGGCGACCGCCGACGAGCGTCTCCTCCGGATCGAAGGCCACGGCGTCGCTGTCCCGGTAGCGGTCGTCGCGACGTTCCACGCGCAGGCTTCCGGAGACGTGCAGCCGATCCGAGAGATCGTGCCCGAGCTCGCCGTAGAGGGCGCTGCGGCGGGTCTCGTAGCCGCTCGTGAAGGGCCCCGGGGCGAAGGTGTACAGCCGCCGCAGGTCCACCTCCCGGGTGAGGTCGAAGACGCCGACGAGCCACTGCGTCGCTCCCGCGGTCTCGTCCGAGGACAGGCGCAGCTCGAGGGTGCGGGAGCTGCGGTCGCGCAGGTAGCGATCGGTGGACGTGTAGCCGTCCGGATCGAATCCCGTGAAGGTCCAGTCCTCGTCGAAGCCGTAGTCGATGCGCGATTCGGAGGCCGCGACGATGGCCTCGACGTCGAAGCCCGCGTCCGTGCGCACCCGCGTGTGCAGGGAGCCGAGCGTCGTGTCCTGCTCGTCGCGCCCCGGCTCGTCGGAGAGCGTCGTGAAGCTGTTGTCGAGCGTGAAGGCGTCGTAGCCGTTGTCGATCTCGATGCGCGAGAGCGAGAGGTCGCTGCGGATCCACTCGTTCGGCTCGAAGCGCAGGCGGGCGCGCACGCTCGTCTCGTCGCGCTCGTTCGTGTCCTCCCGGTTCAGGAAGGCGTTGCGCAGCCAGCCGTCGGAGACGTTCCGCTGGGCGGCGATGCGTCCGGTGAGCGTCTCGCCGGCGATGGGACCGGAGAGCACTGCCGCGGCACGGCGCATGTCGAAGGCGCCGGCGTCGAGCTCGAGGCGTGCCTCCGGCGTCGCCGTCGGCGCCGCCGTGCGCAGGACGATGAGGCCGGCCAGCGCGTTGGCCCCGTAGCGCCCCGCCTGCGGCCCGCGGAACACCTCCACCTGCTCCACGTCGAAGAGCGTCGCCGCCGTGGCGGCTCCGGAGAGGTCCACCTCGTCGACGATGACGCCGACCGACGGGTTCAGGGGCTCGGCGAACTGGCCGCGCTCGCCGATGCCGCGGATCTGGAAGAAGCGCGCCCGCGAGGCGCCGCTGGCGAGGTTCACGTTCGGGGCCGTGGCGAGCACGTCCTCGAGGTGGGTGGCGTCCCGGGCGCGGATCGTCTCCTGGTCGATGACCGTGACCGAGGACGGCGTCGAGAGGAGGGGCGCTTCGCGGAGTTCGCCGGTGACGACGATCTCCTCCACGGGGGCGCCCCGGGCGACGCCGGTGGCCAGGAGCAGGGCAGCGCCCTGCAGGACGGTTCGGAAGAAGCGGAAACGTGCCATCGGTGTCTCTCCCGCAGTGGCAAGAGACCCGGAAGCCCATGGCTCGGAGCAGGCGCTGGAGGCGGGCGGACGCCCGGTGACTCGACCTATCCCTACGCCGGTACTAACCGGATCAGGTTCGAAGGGTCCATCCGGTCGCCGGATGTCTCAGGCCCCCGTCGCGCGAGCGCGTGCGGGACCACCCCTTAGGTTCTGCGGGCGGGATTGGAGCACCGGTGCGCGGTCGCTGCAAGCGCCGCCGCGCGCGCCGGGTCCCGCTCAGGGGAGTTCGCGTTCCGCCACCACGGCGCCCACGAGGGCGAGGGCCGTGTCGAAGCCCGTCAGGTCCGCGGCGAGGCTGCCGTCCGCACCGGAGGGGTGTCCGTGGCCCACGGGCTCGAGGAGCCAGGCGCGGCGCGCGGAGTCGAGATCGAGCTCCGCCATGTACACGAGGGACGGCTGGCCCGAGGAGCCGGAGCCCGAGTACACGGGATCCTCCGGAAAGCGCTCCGGATGCCAGTGGGCGTTGAAGTCGTAGGAGCGGTTGATCTCCATGAACAGGCGGACGCGGCGCGGACCTTCGGGCAGGGCGGTCTCGACGGCGTAGTGGCCCACGGGCGTCGCCGCGGTCACCCCGTCGAGCTCGCCGCTGTCCGGCAGCGGCACCATGAGTCCGTCGGCGTAGCGGACGCCGCGCCGGTGTGACCAGACGGGCAGCGCCTCGGGGCGCCGGATGGTCTCCTCGGAGAAGGGGTCCGCGGCGAGGAAGCCCGAGTCGGCGATCTTTCCGGTCACGTAGAGGGTCTCCAGGAAGCGACCGTCGCCGTCCTCGAGCCAGAACGCCACCTGCGGGATGGAGCGGTAGGTGAGGCCGAGGAAGAGCGGCTGCGGGTCCGACTCGTAGTGCGCCCCGGCGCGCACGCTGATCCGCAGCGCTTCGCCGACGGCGCCGGGTCGGGTGCGCACCACCTGGAAGCGGCCCTCCGTGACGGAGGCGCTGCCCCGCAGGGCCTCGCCGGTCTCGAGCACCGTGGACACGGGCGGCAGGCCCGCGAGCACGGCGACGGCGAGGAGCGCCGGCAGGCCGACGCCCAGGAGCACGTGGCGCCGGCGACGGAGGTAGCCGGCCAGGGCCCGGAAGTTGTTCGCGAGGTGGAAGCCGAAGGCCACGAGCACGGCCATGCCGAGGATCGTGTGGATGCCGGCGATCACGGCGTCGTAGGGCGCGAGGAAGGCGACGACGCCGGTGGCGGCGAGGCCGAGGAAGGCGCCGGCGAGGAGCGTGCTCGTGGTGGCGCGGCGCTGCGGTGTCGTCATGGCCGTTCTCCCGAGGGGCGGGTCGAACCCGATGGCAGGGGGGCACCGTCCGCGATGGCCTCGGCGTCGTGGCGCAGGCGCCGGAGGTCGTCGCGGAGGGCCGTCAGCTCGGCGCTGCGCAGGCCCCGGGCCAGCCGCGCGAGATCGCCCTCCAGCGCCTGCAGCGCGCGTTCGTGGAGGGCGCGACCGGTCTCCGTCAGCTCCACGTGGCGGCGACGGCGGTCCGCTGCATCCGGCGCCAGGCGGACGAGCCCGCCGCGGACCATGCGACCGAGGAGCTGGGTCATGGCCGGCGGCGAGACCCGGAACACGCGGGCGAGGTCCGCCGGGGTCTCCGCCGCGTTCCGCGTGAAGCGCAGATGGTTGAGCATGGCGAACTGCGCCTCGGGGACGCCGTCGGGGAGGTGGCGCCCCAGCACGTGCCGGACCGCGTCGTCGAGGATCGCGACCTCGCGCAGGAGATCGCGGAGCAGTTCGTGCTTGCGCACCGGCACCCTCCATCCGTTCACGGCATTAACGTTAATCTCATTAATTGAATGGCGTCAAGGGCTGCGCGGTGGACGCCCCGGCGCTGCCGGTCGAGAATGGCGCCTCCGGCCGGAGGGACCATGGAACGTCACGACGTCATCGAGATCCCCGAGTCCACCCGCGAGGCGTGGCAGGAGGCCGTCGACCTCCTGGCCGACGTGCTGGGCGTGCCGGCCGCCCTGGTGCTCCGGCGGCGCGACGCCGCGGGCCTGGAGGTCTTCGCCGCGGCGGATGCGCCCGGGAACCCCTGGGCGCGGGGCGACGCCCTGCCCGAGGATCCGGCGGATTTCTCCGGCGAGGTGCTCGCCGGGCGGCGACCCCTGCGGGTCGCCAACGCCCTGAAGTCCCTGCGCTGGCGCAATGCGCCGGCGGCGCGGGCCGGCATGGTGTCCTACCTCGGCATTCCGCTGTCCTGGCCCGACGGCGAGCTCTTCGGCGTCCTCTGCGTCCTCGACGACCGGGAGCACGCGCACGGGCTGCGCCACGAGCGGCTCCTCGAACGCTTCGCGCGCCTCGTGGACCAGCACCTGGCGCTCCTCTTCCAGCAGCACGAGCTCCGCGAGAAGACCCGCCGGGACTCGCTCACCGGTGCCGGCACCCGGCGGGAGTTCTTCGAGAACGCCCGCGCGGAGGTGAAGCGGGCGCGGCGCTACGGGCACGCCCTCTCGCTCCTGCTCCTGGACGTGGACCGCTTCAAGCAGATCAACGACGTGCACGGGCACGCGGCGGGGGACACGGTGCTGCGGGAGCTGTCCCGGCGCATCATGGATTCCCTGCGCTCCTGCGACCGCTACTACCGCTTCGGGGGCGAGGAGTTCGTGATCGTGCTGCCCCACACGGAGCTCGAGGACGCCCGCTTCGTCGCGGAGCGCACCCGGGCCCTCGTGGAGGCGGAGACCGTGCGCTTCGGTGAACGCACGATCGCGGTGACGGCGAGCATCGGCGTCGCGACGCTCGAGAGCGGGGGCGAGTCCCTGGACGACGTGGTCGCGAAGGCCGAC
>JAZBPF010000328.1:0-2031 GCA_036351515.1 Pseudomonadales bacterium
GGGTGGGCGAGGACGCTCGGAAAGCCCCGCTCCCGCGCGAATTCCGTGTCGTAGTGCAGCGGGTGGTTGTCCCCGCTCGCGGCGCGGAACGCCGCGACCTCCGCGTCTCCGATGGTCCGCGAGGGGATGTAGAAGGTCTCCCCGACCTCGAAGTCCTCGAAGAAGCGCGAGGACGGAAACTTCCGCTTGAGCATGGCCGCCCTCCGGCGCTCGGCCCGCCCCCCGGAGGACGGGCCGCCTGTGCGAACGACCCGGGATCATAGCGCGGCTGCGCCGTTCGTCGCACCGCGTCCGGCGCCACCCCCGGCGCGGCCGCGCCTCCGGATTCCGAGCGCCTCCGGGCGCGCGCCGCGGGGCCGGCCCCTCCCGCCCGGCTCGCGGGCCGTGGACGGGGCCGGAGCGTGTCAACGCAAAGTAGAAATGTCCGCTTCTTCGCCAAGTAGAAATGTCCGCTTCAGGAGACTGCGGCCCGGGACGAGAAGGCGCGTCGCCAGGGATGGTCTGGTGAGGGTTTGACGGGCCCCTGAGCCCGTTGCCGCGTGAGAGCGTTCTCGACCTGCTGGTGAATCGACTTCTCATCGGCGAGGGCCATGGGGGCAGCACCCGCCTCGAGAAGACGAAAAGGCACCCGGCGACCCTCGTGACACATCCGGATCTCGCCCTCGGGCGTCTCGCAGACGGTGATCTTGCGGCCCTGGAAGCGTCGGGTACGGCCTTCCACGAGGAGTTCGTAGCGGGCGTTGGCGTAGCGGATCATCAGATCCTTGCTGACGGTCCGCTCGCTGTGGAGCGCGAGGATGAGCTCGAGTTCTTCCGGGGCGTGCAGAACCGGCCGATGCGCGTCCTCCGGATGGGCCGGGACTCGGCCGAAACGGGCGTTGTAGCGGGCCCGGTACTCCTCCAGGAAGTGGTTTCCGGCGTCGGGGTCCTGGATTCCCGCCAGGCGCATCTCGTTGATCAGGCGGTCCTGAAGCGTCTGATTGGCTCGCTCCACCCGCCCCTTTGCCTGCGGCGTCCAGGCCTGGATGCCCTCGATGTCGAGGGTCTTCAGGGCGCGGCCGAACTGGGTCAGATCGCCCTCGTAGCCGGGCAGGTTGTTACGGAAGACGGTGTGGCGATCGGAGTACAGGGCAACGGGACGCCCGTGTTCGGCGAGGTAATCCCGGAGCACGTGCAGATAGGCGAGCGTGGTCTCGGCGGGGACGAAGCGCAGGGCCAGCAGCTCGCTGGTGGCGTCGTCGATGAATACGAGCAGGGTGCAGCGGGGATGGTCGTCCCCGAACCAGGCGTGGTCCGAGCCGTCGATCTGCACGAGTTCCCCGCGGCAGGGTCTGCGTGGGCGACCCGGATGGCGCCGGCCGGTGCGTCGACGGTCCGGCCGGTGCCGACCTGCTTCGATGAGGAGCTTGCGCAGCGTCTCCCGGCTGAGGATCAGGCCGTGGCGCTCCGTGAGCATCTCGTGCAGGTGCGTGACGTTGAAGCCGTCGTAGGGGTCCCGGGCGAGCGCGAGGGCCTGCTGCCGGACCTCTGCAGAGAGCCTCCGGCTGCTAGGTCGCCCCCGCTTGCGGGAAGCCAGTCCTGCGGGGCCCTCCTCGGCCAGGCGGGACAGCAGACGGCGCACCTGTCTCGGTGTCAGGCCCAGCTGCCTCGCTGCGTCCACCTGGCGTAGACGACCCTCCAGCACCTCACCGAGCACCTTCGCCCGGTCCAGCTCCCGGTGGCTCAACGTCACGGTCTCCGTCACCGGAAACGTCCCCTTGAGGCAAAGAGGACATTTCTACTTTGCAGAAACCGGACATTTGCACTTTGCCGCTACAGGCGGCGGCGACGCCGTCGCGCCCGCATGCCGATTCCGGCAAGATTCGCCGCCGGACCGCAGGCGGGGGACCCCGATGACCGCACCGCTGGACGACTTCACCGTCGTCGAGATCGACAACTGGATGGCCGCGCCGAGCGCCGGCGCGATCCTCGCCGACCTCGGCGCCACGGTGATCAAGATCGAGCCCCTCGGGGGCGATCCCATGCGCGGCA
>JAZBPF010000329.1:0-2603 GCA_036351515.1 Pseudomonadales bacterium
CGCCTCGCGCAGCGCATCGAACAGGAGCTGCCATGAGCGCGGAAGCTTCCCCCATGGGCGCCTTCGAGCGCTGGCTCTCGCTCTGGATCGCGCTCGCGATCGCGGCGGGCGTGGGCCTCGGCGTGCTGTTTCCCGGGCTCTTCGAGGGCATCGCCGCCCTCGAGGTGGCGAGCGTGAACCTCCTCGTCGCCCTGTTCATCTGGCTGATGATCTACCCGATGATGGTGAACGTGGACTTCGCGTCCCTGAAGGACGTCGGCAAGCGCCCGAAGGGGCTGTGCATCACGCTCGTCGTCAACTGGCTGATCAAGCCCTTCACCATGGCGGCGCTCGGCGTGCTGTTCTTCGAGGTGCTCTTCGCGGGGCTCGTCGATCCCGCGAGCGCCCGCGAGTACATCGCGGGGATGATCCTGCTCGGCGTCGCCCCCTGCACGGCCATGGTGTTCGTGTGGAGCCAGCTCGTCCGCGGGGACGCGAACTACACGCTCGTGCAGGTCTCCATCAACGACGTGATCATGGTGTTCGCCTTCGCGCCCCTGGCGGCGTTCCTCCTCGGCATCACGGAGGTGGTGGTGCCCTGGGAGACGCTGCTGCTCTCGGTGGTGCTCTACGTGGTGACGCCGCTGCTCGCGGGGTACCTCACCCGCCGGGCGCTCGAAGGCGACGACGACGCGCGCATCGCCGCTTTCTCGGCGCGCGTGAAGCCGCTGTCCATCGCCGGCCTGATCGCGACGGTGGTGCTGCTCTTCGGGCTCCAGGCGCAGACGATCCTGGCGAAGCCCGGGGTGATCGCACTCATCGCCGTGCCGCTGCTCATCCAGAGCTACGGGATGTTCGCCGTCGCCTACGGCTGGGCCTGGCTCTGGCGCGTGCCCTTCGAGACGGCGGCGCCGGCGGCGCTCATCGGGACGTCGAACTTCTTCGAGCTCGCCGTGGCCGTGGCCATCAGCCTCTTCGGGCTGCAGTCGGGCGCCGCGCTGGCGACGGTGGTCGGCGTGCTGGTGGAGGTGCCCGTGATGCTCTCGCTCGTGGCGCTGGCGAACCGGAGCCGGCACTGGTTCCGGCCCGCGCCGACGACTGCCGCCCTCGCCGACTGAGCGGGGGCTCAGCCCTTCGGCGCCGGCAGTCCCACGCGGCGGCGGCCCGCTTCGTCCGTGAGCGAGAAGTCGACGCCGGCGAGGTCTGCGGCGTCGTCGGTCGCCAGCCACGCGACCGCCCGGCCGGCCCACTCGGACGGGATGTGCACGGACCAGTCGAGCTGGCTCACGGCGTTCACGCCCGATTCCTTGATCGTCGCCTGCATGTCCGTCGCCACCGTGCCGGGGCTCAGGCCCACGACCCGGATCCCGCGGTCGCCGTACTCGGCCTGGGTGCAGCGCGTGAGCATGAGCACGGCCGCCTTGGTGGCGCAGTAGGCGCTCCAGCCGTCGAGGGTGAAGGTGGCCGCGCCGGAGCTGAGGTTGACCACCACGCCGCCGCCCCCGGCGAGCATGGCCGGAAGGCCGTAGCGCAGGCCGTGGTAGACGCCCTTGAGGTTCACGTCCACGGCCTGGCCCCACTCCGCCGGATCGGTTTCCGCGAGTTGCCCGATCGGTTCGATGAGGCCGGCGTTGTTCACGAGCACGTCGAGCCCGCCGAAGGCGTCGACGCAGGCGTCCACGAGGGCCGCCACCGCAGCGGCGTCGGCGACGTCGCAGCGCCGGGTGACGACGTCGGCCCCCCGCTCGCGGAGCTCGTCGGCCAGCGCACCGAGGGTGCGCTCGTCCCGTGCCCCCAGCGCCAGCTTCGCGCCCGCCTCGGCAAAGGCGCGCGCGGACGCGGCCCCGATGCCCCGGCTCGCGCCCGTGATCAGGACGCGACGCCCTCGCAGCTCTTCCATGGTCCGGCTCCCCGGCAGGTGATCGAGGCCCGCAGCATGCAGGGCGAGGCCCGATCCCACCACCCGTCGGTCTCGATCGCCGTTCCCGCCACCTCGTGGACGCCGGCTTCAGCCGCGACGGTTCCGGCAGGGCCTGCAGTCGCCCGGTCCACCGGTGCGGCTGAGGCGGGCCCCACAGTTGCGTTGCGGCACAGCCCTCGTGGGAGCTGGCTTCAGCCGCGATAGCTTCGGCCTGGCCCGGAGTCGCCCGGTCCGCCGGTGCGGCTGAAGCGCGCTCCCACAGTGGGAGGTGGCTGCGGCTGGCGGGAGCGGCGGAAGGGAGCTCTCGAGGGCTCGCGACAGCCGCCGGGCGAATCGATGGGTGTCCAGGGTCGGAGGGCGGGGGGGAGCCGGCCGGGCCTTCCTGCACAATCCGCCCGCCGAAATCCATGCCCGGCCGAGACCGAGATTCCCTGGACACCCACGCCGCGTGAGTTGCGTCTCGCGGCCTCCTCGGTCATCTCCTCGGTCGCCACGGGGCAGCAGGCGGGAATGTCGCCCGTGCCGGCTCTCGCGACTGCCGGTGCAGCCCGCGATGCCGGAGCCTCGGTCTGCCGGCGGTGAGTCGAGGGGTCCGTGGGCGAGGGCAGGAGGTGGTCGCGTCGGGTGGCCCGAGAACCTCAGAGGGTGGCGCCGACCATGCGACCCACGCCGGCCGTCAGCGCCATGGCCGCGGCGCCCCAGA
>JAZBPF010000330.1:0-2239 GCA_036351515.1 Pseudomonadales bacterium
AGTCGTACGGACACCCCAGGCCGGCCGGGGAGCCTCTCCCTCCCCCGATCCTCCGCCCCGGCCGGCCTGGTCTCCTCCGCCCTGGACCTTCCCCGTTGCTCGCCCGCCCCGGAGTCGCCCGTGCGCCTCTCGTCCCGCCGTCGCGTTCGCCGAGGCGCGGGTCGCGCCGGGACCGTCGGGCTCCGGATGCAGTGATCCAGGGGCTTCAGGGGTATGGAAGGGGAGAACGCGCCGCGGGCTCTCCGGGCGCGTCGACGGTCGATGCTTCGCGTTCCGTCAGGGGGCCGCGGCCTCGCCGCGCTTCGCCTCGGCCACCATGGCGCGCACGTCCGCGAGCAGCTTCGGCGCGTCGTAGACCACGCCGTCGCGGACGGTCCAGCGCACCCCGCCCACGCGGGTCACCTCGCCCCGCTCCCGATCGAGCCGCATGTGGCCGGTGCCGTAGAGCACCTTGAAGTTCGCGACCGGGTTCTCGCCGACCAGCACGAGATCGGCGCGCTTGCCCGGGACGATGGAGCCGATCTCGTCCTCCAGGCCGAGGAGCTCGGCGCCGTTCAGCGTCGCCGCCTGGACCACCTCCAGCGGATGGAAGCCCGCTTCCTGCAGCAGCTCGAGCTCGCGGACGTAGGCGAAGCCGAAGAGCTTGAAGATGAAGCCCGCGTCGGCGCCGGCGGCGACGCGTCCGCCGGCGTTCTTGTAGTCGTTCACGAAGGCCATCCAGCGGCGGTAGTTCTCGCGCCAGGCGACCTCGTCGGCGGTGGTCCAGTCGAAGTGGTAGGAGCCGTGGAGCCGCGGGTCGGGCAGGAAGAAGCGGCGCAGGGCCGGCCAGGTGTAGGCGTCGTGCCATTCCGCGTCCCGGGCACGGGCCACGTCGCGGTTCGCCTCGTAGATCGTGAAGGTGGGCACGAGCGTGAGGTCGCGCTCGATCAGCTCGTCGCGCACGGCGTTCCAGCGCGGCGAACCGGGCGGGGCCGCCTGCAGCCAGAGGCGCCCGGCCTGGGAGAAGCGGTCCTGCTCGTCGGCGTAGTTGTAGCCGGGCGGGTAGTCCTGGATGGTCCGGTCCGTGAACAGCGCCTCGGGCAGCCCGTACCAGTGCTCGAGGCTGTCGAGACCGAGGCGCGCGCTGTCGAGGGCGTTCACCTGGTAGACGGCCGTCTGGTCGTGGTGATTCGCCGTGGGCATGCCGAGGCGCTCCGTCTCCGCGTACACGGCCTCCAGGGCGGCCTGCGTGCCGCCCCGGAGCTTCACCCCGACGGCGCCCTTGCGGTGCACGGCCTGGACCCAGCGCGCGGCGCCCTCGGCGTCGGTCACGGTGCTCCCGGGAAACATGCTGTAGGGGACGATCCGGGGCGCCGTGATCTCGCCCGCCGCGGCGCGCCGGGCGTGCTCGACGGTCCAGGCGAGACCCATGGTGGAGCCCACCTCGCGCACCGTGGTCACGCCGTGCCCGAGCCAGAGCTTGAAGACGTACTCCGCCGGCGTGAGCGGGCCCGCGAGGCCCTGGAAGGGCGTGCCGGTGTGCGCGTGCGCGTCCACGAAGCCCGGCAGGGCGAAGAGGCCGGTGCCGTCGAGGACCTCGGCTCCCTCCGGCACGGCGTCGGAGGGGCTGGCGATCGCGGCGATGCGCGCGCCCCGGACGTGCAGGTCCACGGGTCCCCGGGGCGGCGAGCCCTCGCCGTCCACGAGCATCACGTTCCGGACGATCAGGTGCTCGAAGGGACCCCGAGCGTCGTCGGCGGCGCGCGGAGGTGCCGGCGCCGGCAGCGCGATGCCCGCCGCCCGGGCGCGTTCGGCGGCTTCCTCTCCCGGCTCGGCCGCGGCGGCGGCCGGCGGGAGGACGGACAGCAGCAGGCTCAGGAGGAGGGACGATCGGGTCACGGGCTTCTCCAGCCGTCGGGCCCGCTCGCGGGCGCCGGGTTCGTCGTCGGAGCCCCGAGCGGTTCCGCCTCGGGCCCATGTGGCCTCGGGCGGACGCAGCCTCGGGCCGATGCGGCCTCTTGCGGACGCCGTACCGGGCCGGGCGTCAGGCTCCCGAAGGGGGCTCGATCCCGCCGAGCCAGGCCCGGGCGGAGGCCTCGTCCGTGAACACGCGGACTTCCGCGTCGGGCGTGTCGCGCAGGCTTCCGTACATGCGCATGAGACCGTACTGGAGCGCGCTCGTGGCCACCATGGCGGTCCAGGAGGGGCCCGTGAAGGCACGTCGTGCCGCATCGGCCAGCTGCCGCATTTCCCGGCCCGA
>JAZBPF010000331.1:0-60667 GCA_036351515.1 Pseudomonadales bacterium
ATGGGCTACCGCCACCGCCGCCAGCAGGGCGCGATCCGCCTCGGCTTCCGCCAGGTCACGGGCTTCAAGGAGGCCGCCGCCGAGCGCATCGTCGCCGCCCGCGAGACCGCCCCCTTCCGCTCCGTCGAGGATCTCGCCCGCCGCGCCCGCCTCGACGCCGGCGACCTCCAGCGCCTCGCCCGCGCCGGCGCCCTCGCGCCCCTCGCCGGCCACCGCCACCAGTCCCACTGGGAAGCCGCCGCGGTCCGCCCCGACCCGGCCCTGTGGGCCGCCACCCCCGAAGCTGCCACCCCTCCTGTGGGAGCCAGCTTCAGCGGCGACTTTGCAGGGCAATCGTTATATGAGTCGCCCGGCCCGCCGGAGCGGCTGAAGCCTGCTCCCACAGAAGACGAAGGCGAATCCCCCCGTGGGAAGCGCACGAACGTGCGCGATCCAGCGAACGCCGAAGCCGAATCGAACTCCGCCATCGCGGACTCCCGTCCGCTTCCCACGAGCGCCGAGGCCCCAGATCGGCGCGAAGCCGACCTCGCCCTCTTCGACGACCACCGTCTCGGCAACGGCAGCCACGTGGCCCGCGGCATGGGCTACCCCGGCCGCCGTGAGACACCGAGCGCCGACTCGCCCTCCAAGACCCGACCATGCCGGGCAGACCCTGTGGGAGCCGGCTTCAGCCGCGATCGACTCGGCGATCGCCGTGCAGGATCGCGCCGCCAGCGGGAGCCGCTGAAGCCGGCTCCCACAGACGACGGCGACGAATACCCCCGTGGGAAGCGCACGAACGTGCGCGATCCAGCGTCCGCCGAAGTCGATCCCCCCCCAGCGATCGCGGACATTCGTCCGCTTCCCACGGAGGACGAGGGCGCATCACGACAGGTGGCGGAACCGCGCAGCGCGTGGTCGGAGGCGCGCACCGGGCATGGAGACGACGAGGACGGACCGCAGCAGCATCACCCTGAACCGGAACACCACCGCCGGAAGCAGGAAACGACACAACGAGCCCGGCCCTCCGGAACCGGCCAGAACGAGGAAGAACCCGTCCACCTCCCCGCCCCCACCGCCGGCGAGGACCTCCTCTCCGACTACGCCGCCCTCGGCCTCACCCTGGGCCCCCATCCCATGGCCCTGCTCCGCGACGAGCCGGCCTTCCGCCACTGCCGCCGCGCATCCGACCTCGAGCGCATGAACCACGGTCGCTTCGTGCGCCTCGCCGGCCTCGTCACCGGACGCCAGCGACCGAGCTCCGCCTCCGGCGTGCTCTTCATGACCCTCGAGGACGAGACCGGCAACGCCAACGTGGTGATCTGGACCTCGATCCTCACCCGCTTCCGCGCCGCGATCCTCGGCAGTCAGCTGGTGCTCGTGAAGGGCGTGGTCGAGCGCGAGGGCTCCGTGATCCACGTGGTCGCGGGGCAGGTTGCCGACTTCTCCCACTACCTCGGAAAGCTCCGCGCGCCATCCCGGGACTTCCGTTGAGTGCCTCCGCGCAGGTACGCCCACTTCTCCCTCCGCCCTCCCCGGTCGTCGCCGGCCACCCTTCGCGAGCGACCGCCACGACGGCCCGGAGACTCGAGAGCCGGTAGCGCCCACGTCGATGCGAGCCACGGGCATCGGCCCCGATCGGACGGACGCAGAGCTGCGCCGACGGTCGGCACACGCGCCCCTGTGCACCACCGGACGGGCACGCTAACGTCCCGCGGAGGCTGCAGGGAGGGCGGGACCATTCGGATTCTCGTGACCGGTGGTGCCGGCTACATCGGCAGCCACACCGTCGTGGAGCTCCTCGCACGCGGCCACGATGTCGCCATCGTCGACTCCCTGGAGAACGCCCATCCGGCGGTACTGCCCCGGATCGCGGAACTCGGGGGTCGTGAGCCCCCCTTCCATCGCCTCGACGTGCGGGACGAGACCGGACTCGCGGAGGTCTTTGCGCGGGGGGTCAGCGGAGGTGCCTTCGAGGCAGTCGTGCACTTCGCCGGGCGCAAGGCCGTGGGAGAGTCGGTAGCGGATCCGCTCGCCTACTGGGACGCGAACGTGAACGGCGCCATCGTACTGCTCCGCGTCATGCAGAAGGCGGCCGTACAGCGCATCGTCTTCTCCTCGTCCGCCACGGTCTACGACTGCGAGGCGGAACCTCCCCTCCGGGAGAACGGCCCTACCGGGCCCATCAATCCCTACGGCGAGACCAAATACGCCATCGAACGCATGCTCACGGCCCTGCCCATCGCGGACCCCGCCTGGCGGGTCTCCATCCTCCGCTACTTCAACCCGGTGGGAGCCCACCCCTCCGGACGGATCGGCGAGGATCCCGCCGACACGCCGAACAATCTCATGCCCTTCGTCACCCAGGTCGCCGTGGGCCGGCGAGAGAAGCTGCGCGTCTTCGGGAACGACTATCCGACACCGGACGGAACCGGAGTCCGGGACTACATCCATGTCGTCGATCTGGCACTCGGACACGTCGCGGCCCTCGAGTTCCTAGCCCGGAAGGCGGACGGCTGTCACGTGCACAACCTCGGTACCGGACGGGGGACGAGCGTCCTCGAGATGATCCATGCCTTCGAGGCCGCGTCCGGGCGTCGCATACCGCACGAGATCGTGGAGCGACGGCCCGGAGACGCCGCGGCCGTCTGGGCAGATCCGGCGAAGGCCGCACGGGAACTAGGCTGGTCCGCAAGGCTCGACCTCGCGGCCATGTGTCGGGATGCCTGGCGCTGGCAACAGGCGAACCCGGGCGGCTACCGCACGCCCTGACGGAGATCGGGGGGAGCCCGGCGCCACACCCTGGCGGCGCCTGCGCCGTCAGATCAGGTCGCGGAAGAAGGACAGGACGATCGAGCGCTCCGTGTAGACGAAGGCTGGATCGGTGCTGTCGCCGTCGTCATAGCGGCCACCCAGCGAAAACCGCGTGCGCGGCCCCGCATTCAGCGTGAATCGGGCCTGGGAGAAGACGCGGTCGTCCTCCCGGTCGCCGGCACCCGGCGCCCCGAACTGCTGGTTGACGAAATCGGCGAGAAGCTCGAATCCGATCGAGCGGGTCAGCTGATACGAGAGGGAGAGGCCCACCTGCTGGGTCTCCAGACCCCGGAAGTCGTCGTCGAACTCCTGTTCCTGCGAGCTACCGCGCAGAGCCACGTTCGTGCGACCGAACTCTCCATTATAGCCGACATTGAAGGAGGTCAGCTCGAATACGTTCGCGAAAGCACCCTGCTGCAGCACCCCGTCGCCCGGTTCGAGGTTGCCCGACAGCGTGAAGCCGGTCTGGTCGACGAGACGACGCTCGAAGCCCGCGGTGACCCCCGACGAGGGAGTGAGGGCGTAGCTGAGGCTGCCGGAGAAGACGGGATTGTCGAGCACATCCGCACCCTCTCTCTCGACCCAGTTGTACCCGACGCCCAGCTCGACCCCCAACCGGGCCCCCTGCCGCGACAGCGTCAGCCGCGCATCCAGGCGCTGGTAGTCCTGAACGAAGTCCTCCTCGAAGTCGACGTCCGATGCTTCCACGGACACGCCGACCGTCGTCGTGGGCGCGGTGCGGCGCGTCAGGGTCAGTCCGGCCGTCGAGCGCAGATTGTTGTTCGTCTCGATGCTCGAGCGCTGGTCGGCAATCCGCCCCGTGAGCGCGGCCTGGTTCCGTCCTGTCGGCCTGGTGCGCAGCTCGACCCCGGTGGAGGTCGTATTGATCTCCTGCTGGTTGATCGGGTTGTCGATGAAGCGCGCATCCGCCAGGGCCTGGGTACGCGTGTGACTCACGTCCCAGGTGACCTGCTCGGGCACCAGCGTCGCCGTAAGGGCGCCGCTGCCGTTGAGCACGAAATCGTCGCGGAACGTGTCGTCCTGAAAGATGCGTCGGCGGTAGCTGTAGTCGCCCGTGAAGTCGAAGACCGCCTCGTCCCTGGTGAACGCGACCCGGGCCTCCGGCTGATGGACGATGTCCTCTTCCTCGTTCGGCTCGGGCTGCCGCGCGACGTTGTCGGAAGCCCGCCCCTCGTAGCCGACCGTGAGGTCGAACTCCGTGGCGGCGGAGACGCCGCCGGAGACGAGCAGTCCGACCACCGCCGCCAGGCGACGCGCGCCTGCTCCCGTTGCTCCTGAAGCCATCGATTTCCCCCCGGAATTCCTGCGATTGCCCTCGGCCCGGACGCCGGCACGCTACACCACCAGTCCACGAGGGGCCAAGCGTGAGGCCGTCATGATGCCCGAAACCCCCCGCTCCCGAGGTTGAGGGCCGTTTCGCGGGGACAAGTGGCCGGGCCCCGCGGATCAATGGGGCCAGCGCCCGCCCGCTCCGCGGTATCGTAGCCGAGCACGCCACCGGGGGCGCCATTCCCGGGCGGAGTCCCGCGCAGGTAGACTCGCGCAGCACGCATCGAGGACCCATCGGATCGGGGGAGCACGCATGAAGGCGAAGGTTTGGGCGGATCTGAAGAGAACGGCATCGCTCGCCACGGCAGTGATCGTTCTCCTTCTCGGCCAGGGCTGCGCAGGCACCCCCGCCGGGGCACCGCCTCCGGAGGAAGCACAGCCTCCCGAGTTCACGGACGAGTACCGGGTAGGCGTGGGCGACTCGCTGACCATCGACGTCTGGCGGAACCCCGATCTGTCCGTATCGGTCCCCGTCCGTCCGGACGGCCGGATCTCCATGCCACTGCTAGGCGATGTCGACGTCGGCGGAAAGACGCCACAATCGGTGGGCGCCGAGATCGAGCGCCAGCTGGCGGACTACATCCGGGATCCGAAGGTGAGCGTGATCGTGGGCGGGGTGGGGAGCGCAGAGTATCTCACCCGCGTTCGCGTCACCGGCGCCGTGCAGCAGCCTCTCTCGATCCCCTACCGGCCGGGCATGACGATCCTCGACCTGATCCTCGAGGCGGGCGGCGTCACCGAGTTCGCGAACGCGAATTCGACGCGCCTGTTCCGCACCGGTGAGGAACCCCGGAGCGTCAAGCTTCGGTCGATCATGGAACTCGGTGATCTGAGCACAAACTTCCAGCTGCGCCCCGGCGACGTCGTGACCGTCCCGGAGAGCGCCTTCTAGCAGGCTGTCCTTGCCGGGGACTGCATCCGCCACAGACGGATGCGGTCCTGCGGGATCCGTTCCGACCGGGAAGAGGTGCCCGGCTCCGGATCGCGGATCCGTTCAGAACGTGCAAGCCTCACTGGTGGCGAGGGTCCCTCCGGCGCGGTCCTTCGGCGAGAGCAGCGGCTCCACACCATCCGGCAGGGGCCAGGCGATACCGACCGAGGGCTCGCTCCAGAGCAGCGAGCGATCGGAGTCACGGTCGTAGAAGGTGGTGCACTTGTACTGGAACTCGGCGACCTCCGAGAGCACCAGGAATCCGTGCGCGAAGCCCGGGGGAATCCAGAGCTGGCGGTGATTCTCTGCGCTCAGCTCTACGCCCACCCACTCGCCGAAATGCGGAGAATCACGGCGCAGATCCACTGCGACGTCGAAGACCGTACCGACCGTGGCCCGCACGAGCTTTCCCTGAGGCCGATTCAGCTGATAGTGCAGCCCGCGCAGGGTCCAGCGGCTGGATCGGCTGTGGTTGTCCTGCACGAAGTCGACGTCGATCCCCAGCTCCCGATAGCGCGCGGCATTCCAGGACTCCATGAAGTATCCGCGCTCGTCGCGATACACGTCCGGCTCGATGATCACCACGCCGGGCAGCTTCGTGTCGACCGTTCTCATGATCGCTCAGGACTCCGGGGGGGGGGGCGCCGCAGCGCCGGTACTTTCAGAATACGCGCTCGTCCAGCATCCGCAGGAGGTAGCGCCCGTACTCGTTCTTCGCCAGTGGCCGGGCGAGCTCGGCGACCTGGCTCCGGTCGATGAAGCCCATCCGGAAGGCCGTTTCCTCCGGGGCGCACACCTTCAGACCCTGGCGCCGCTCGATCGTCGCGATAAACATGGAGGCATCCAGCAGGGAGTCGTGGGTCCCGGTGTCGAGCCAGGCCATGCCTCGTCCCATCACCTGCACGTTCAGGGCACCGCGTTCGAGGTAGGTGCGGTTCACGTCGGTGATCTCCAGTTCTCCGCGACTGGAGGGCCGAACCCGTCGAGCGATCTCCACGACGTCCTCGTCGTAGAAATAGAGCCCCGTGATCGCGTAGCGCGACTTCGGCTCCGCCGGCTTTTCCTCGATGCTCACGGCCCTGCCCTCTTCGTCGAACTCCACGACGCCGTAGCGCTCGGGATCGTTCACCGCGTAGGCGAAGACCGTGGCCCCTTCGGCACGGGTGTCCGCCGCCTGCACGAGCGCCTGCATGTCCCGACCGTAGAACAGGTTGTCCCCGAGGATCAGCGCACTCGGATGTCCGGCCACGAAGTCCGCACCGATCAGGAAGGCCTCTGCCAGGCCGTTCGGCTGTTCCTGGACCGCGTAGCGCAGCGAGAGCCCCCACTGGCTCCCGTCCCCGAGCAGCGCCTCGAACTGCGGCGTGTGCTCCGGGGTCGAGATGACGAGGATCTCGCGGATGCCTGCCAGCATAAGCGTACAGAGCGGGTAGTAGATCATCGGCTTGTCGAAGACCGGCAGCAGCTGCTTCGACGTCGCCTGCGTGACCGGATACAGCCGCGTGCCGCTGCCTCCCGCCAGGATGATGCCTCTGCGCGTGCTCAAGACCACCTCCGATCCCAGTGACGCCGGATTCCCGTCCCGCCTGTCAGCCGGCCCGATCCGCGAGCAGCTCGATCGCCTCCTGGACGCCACGCTGCCAGGGCGGCATGCGCAGTCCGAAGGTCTCCTCGATCCGTGTCGTGCACATCGTCGAATTCCGGGGGCGCTCCGCCGGCGCGGGGAAATGGTCACTGCCGACGCCGGCCACGTCCTCGGGCCGGACTCGCAACGGCAGACCGACCCGGCGCGCCCGACCCACCAGCTCCCGCACGTACTCGAGCCGGCTCGCTCCGCCCCGGGCAGTCACGTGGTAGGTGCCGCAGTACGCGCGCCCGGCCTCCGGAACGGTCTGCCGGAGGCAGTGCGCCGTGACGTCCGCGACCAGCTCCGCACTCGTCGGCGAACCGCGCTGATCCTGGACCACCTCGAGCCGGTCACGAGTCGCTCCGTGCCGCAGCATGCTGCGGAGGAAGTTTCGTCCGTGCGCCGCGTAGACCCAGCTCGTCCGCAGGATCAGATGATGCCCCCCGCTCGTGCGCACCCGATCCTCCCCGATCAGCTTGGAGCGCCCGTAGGCGTTCACCGGAGCGACCGGATCGTCCTCGCGCCAGCCGCGCGTTCCGGAGCCGTCGAAGACGTGCTCCGTCGAGTAGTGCACGAGCAGTCCGCCGGTCCGCGCCAGCTCCTCCGCGAGCACCCCGGGCGCGTGCCCGTTCACGACGAACGCCGCGTCCCAGGACGACTCCGCGCCGTCCACGTCCGTGTACGCCGCCGCGTTGACCAGCACGTCGGGACGGACGGTCCGGATCGTCTCGCGAAGTCCTCGTTCCTGCCGCAGATCGCCGGTGAGGCCCGGTGCGCCTCCCCGTCCCAAGGCGATCAGCTCGCCGAGCACACCGAGGGAGCGCCGCAGGGAAGTGCCGAGCTGGCCCTCGGCCCCGAGGAGCAGGATCCGCATCAGGCCGTGCACCGATCGCCGTACTGCTGGTGCATCCAGTCCCGGTAGGCCCCGCTGCGCACCTCGTCCACCCAGGCGGGATTGGACAGATACCACTCCACGGTCCGACGCAGCCCCGATTCGAAGCTCTCCGAGGGACGCCAGTCCAGGGAGGCTTCCAGATGAGCGTCGTCGATCGCGTAGCGCCGATCGTGGCCCGGGCGATCCTCGACGAACCGGATGAGACGCGTGTGCGGCCCCGCCTCGTGAGGTGCGCGTTCGTCGAGCAGGGCACAGATCGCCTCGACCACGTCGAGGTTCCGACGCTCGCTGCGTCCACCGATGTTGTAGGTCTCCCCGACCGCCCCCCGTTCGCTCACGAGGCGCAACGCCCGGGCATGGTCCTCCACGAAGAGCCAGTCGCGGACGTTCTCTCCCCGCCCGTAGACGGGAAGCGGGCGGCCGTCGAGTCCGTTCAGGATCGTCAACGGGATCAGCTTCTCCGGAAACTGGAAGGGCCCGTAGTTGTTCGAACAGTTCGTGATCAGCGTCGGCAGACCGTAGGTGCGCTGCCAGGCGCGGACCAGATGATCGCTTCCCGCCTTGCTCGCCGAGTACGGCGAGCTCGGCGCGTAGGGCGTGGACTCCCTGAAAGGGGGATCATCGGGGCTCAGGTCGCCGTAGACCTCGTCAGTGGACACGTGGTGGAAGCGGAACGCACTCCGCGTCGCGCTCGACAGCCCGCTCCAGTAGCACCGCGCGACCTCGAGGAGCGTCGCCGTCCCCACGACGTTGGTCCGCACGAAGGCGTCCGGACCCGCGATCGAACGATCCACGTGGGACTCCGCGGCCAGATGGATCACACGGGTCGGCGCCTCGCTCTCGAACACCGCCTCCAGGGCTGCCCGGTCACAGATGTCCACGTGCCGGAAACGGTGCCGGGCATCGTCGACGAGCGCACCGAGCGAGCGCAGATTGCCCGCGTAGGTCAACGCATCGACGTTGACCACGGTGGCGTCCGTCTCCGTGAGGTACTGGCGGACCAGCGCGCTCCCGATGAACCCCGCCCCGCCGGTGATCAGTACGCGCTCGGTTTCGTTCATGTCCTCGTCCTCGAATCGCTGCGCCGCATGCGGCCGCCGCGCGATCCCTCGATGAGCACGCGGCGTCGCGGACAGCCGCTCATACGCCCCGGTGGCGCAGGAGCGCGAAGGGCGTGCAGAAGAGGATCCAGCAGTCGAGCAGCAGGGACCAGCGATTGATGTATTCGAGGTCGTACTGGATCCGGTGTTCCATGTCCTCCACGGTCCGCGTCTCGCCCCGGTAGCCGTGGATCTGCGCCCAGCCGGTGATCCCGGGCTTGATCCGGTGCCGAGCGAGATAGGCGTTGATCTGCCCCGAGTACTCCTGGTTGTGCACCAGCGCGTGGGGGCGCGGCCCGACCAGGGACATGGACCCGTTCAGCACGTTGAACAGCTGGGGCAGCTCGTCGATGCTGGTCCTCCGGATCAGCCTCCCGACGCGCGTGATGCGCCGGTCCCCCTCGTGGGCCTGGGTGACGGCGCCGCCCTCTTCCTGGTGCACGTACATGCTCCGGAACTTGTAGATCTCGAAGATTTCACCGTCCCACCCCTCCCGGGGCTGCCGGAAGAACACCGGGCCCGGCGACGTGACCTTGATCGCGAGCGCCACGGCCAGGAACAGCGGGCTCAGGAGGATCAGCGCGAGCAGCGCGAGGCTCACGTCCATCAGCGCCTTGAAGTAGGCGCGCGGGCCGGAGATGAGGGGACTCTCGGAGAGCGCGATCAACGGCAGCCCCCCGACCTCGCGGACGCTCGGATTGATCAGGTGCATCGAAAATATGTCCGGCACCCAGATCACGTCCAGGTTCCGGCGCAGCAGGCGGCTCTGCAGGGCGAGGGTCTCGTGCATCGAATGCATGGGCAGCGCGATGTACACACGATCGCAGGGCTGTGCGTCCAGGATCGCATCGAGCTCGTCGAGACCGCCGAGCACGGGCACGCCCCCTACTTCCCTCCCCGCTTCCGCACCGCGATCGTCCACGATGCCCACGACCTCGTCGGCGATGAACGCATTCCCGTTGAGCGTGTAGGTGAGGTGCTGGGCGAGCCAGCCCGAACCGACGACGAGGCTCGGGAGGTTCACGTGCAGCCCCCGATGCCAGTACTCCATGAGGGCGAAGAACAGGAGATAGACGACCAGCTGACCAGCGTGCGCCGAGAACACCCAGACCCCGAGCATCGGCGACGCACGCAGGAACTCGACGTCGATCACGAGCAGGAGCGCCATCAGCACGAGGACCGTAGCCCACCAGGCGATGCTCAGGCGGAGGAGCCCCCGGGGAACGCCGCTGAAGCGCTGGAAGACCCCGAAGAACCGGTACATCGGGAACATGAGCAGCACCGCGATCGCCCCGACGTAGCGGGCACGAACCGGCGTGTCCCCCCCGAACCACATGGCCGCCAGCTTCAGGGTCACGAGCACCACACAGATGCTCACGGCCCACTGGAGCCAGCGGGTGAGGGGGTGATGGTCGCGCAGGAGCCGGCGACTCGCCGGCGAGGAGATCGGAGGCTGCTCGCCCGAGGCGAACGCGATTCTCGCGTGCACGCCCGGGGCCCGTCCCCTCCGCTCGAGCCTGCGCACACTCATTAGAATCCACCTTGAATCACGAGGGGGCAGCGCGCTCCATGCGAAGAGCCGTCCACCCTGCGGCGTCCGTCGTCGCGATGACGCCGGACGACTCACCGCAGGGATGACGGACTCCGGAGACCCGGGTCGGATGATGCCGGAGCGCATCGCCGGGTGCATGGGCACGCGGCGGGTCGTCCGGGCCGTTCGTCACCCGATCGTCGACCGCGTCTGGACCGGCCCCCTCCGGCCAGGCATCAAGCCGCCCCGTGCGATGGTTCGGCCCGCCATCCGTCTGCCGCGTCGTCCCTGTATCGGCACAGGGTGCGGACACGCTGCGCCCTCGGCTATCGTGCCGCTCGTCCTGACCTGCCGTGGAGGCTCCACCGCTGCAGCAGCGAGATGCCATCCGCCCGGACGTCGCCGTGGTCGCGATCGGCCGCAACGAGGGAGAACGGCTCCGGCGCTGCCTGGCATCGGCACGGGCCCACGCCGGCACCCTGGTCTACGTCGATTCCGGATCGACCGATGAGAGTCTGGCCATCGCCGAATCGCTCGGCGCCGCGATCGTGCGCCTGGACACCGACCGTCCCTTCACCGCCGCGCGGGCGCGCAATGCCGGCTTCCGGACCGCCGTGCAAAGCACCCCAGCCGTCCGCTACGTGCAGTTCGTGGACGGAGACTGCGAGCTGCAGACGGCGTGGATTCCGACCGCCACCGCCTGGCTGGACGGACACGCGGACCACGTAGCGGTGTTCGGTCGGCGCCGCGAACGGGAACCCGAGCGCTCCCCGTACAACCTGCTCTGTGACCTGGAGTGGGACGTGCCGCCCGGCGAGGTCCTGCATTTCGGAGGAGACGTGCTCCTCCGCCGCGACGCCTTCGAAGCCGTCGGCGGCTACCGCGACGACGTCATCGCGGGCGAGGAGCCGGAGCTGTCGGTCCGCCTCCGTGCCCGGGGCGGTCGCATCCGCTGCCTGCCCGAGGAGATGACGCTGCACGACGCGGCCATGACCCGCTTCGGCCAGTGGTGGCATCGCACCCGTCGGAGCGGCTACGCCTTCGCCCTCGGTGCGGCGTTGCACGGCGCAGCGCCGGAACGACACTGGGTCCGGGAGACCCTGCGGCCCTGGGTCTGGGCCGCGGGCCCGCTGCTCGGGATGGCTCTGAGCGCACTGCTGCTGGGCCCTGCGGCGCTCGCGTTCCTCGCTGTCTATCCGGTCCGCTGGCTCCGGCTGCTCGCCCTACCCGGCGAAGGCATGCGCGTGCGCGCCTTGCGGGCCACCGCCCTGGTCGTCGGCTCCTTCGCGGAACTCCACGGCCAGCTCGGCTTCCTGCGCGACCGACTGCTCGGCCGGACGCCTCGCATCATCGAGTACAAGTGACGGACTGCCTGCGCTAGACCCAGTCGAGGCCGGACCGGGCATCCAGCGTCCTGCGCCGTCCGGGCTCTGCTTCCGTCGCCTCGGCGAGCACGGGCGCACCACGGCGCCACCGCTGCGCTGTCGACACGCAGGCACCGATCACCAGAGTGAACACTGGATTGATCATGGCGTTCGGGACGCAGTCCACCACGTAGAGCGTCAGGAGAACGGAAAGGGCACCGATCGCCACGACCCGGAGTCGTTCCTCCCGGGGGACCCCCGCGCGCAGTCGGCGCTGGAGCGGTGCCAGCGCCCAGAGAGGCCAGAGCATGGCCAGCAGCCAGGACAGCAGGCCCACGAGGCCCTGCGTCCCGAAGATGATGATCCAGTAGCCGTCGGTGATGGAGATGTCGTTCCCCCAGCGATCGTAGATGCGGCTGCGTCCCCAGCCTCCCCAGCCGAAGACCGGTTGTTCCAGCGCCTTGTCGATCAGCAGGTCCTCGTTCTTGAGGCGGAAACCGAGCGACTGCGCCGAGCGCGGGTCGATCTGGTCCAGGATCGGCACCGGGCCGGCCTCGATCACCCCACCGACCCGGAGCAACAGGAAGAGCGGAATCGCCAGGATCAGCATGCGCATGCCCCGCACCCGCAACTCGCTTCCCGGGATGAGCATCACGCCCAGCCCCACGAACAGCAGGAAGACCGCACCCACCGACTTGCACAGGAGCAGCGTGACGAACAGGACGCCGATCAGCGCAGGCAGGGGGAAGGGCCCGATGCGACGGACCCCACCGCGCCACCAGAGCCAGGCCGCCATCAGCGTGGCAGCCATCATCCAGAAGGCCACCATCAGCCCGTGCGAGAGGAAGACCATGGGCCGGTAGCCCCCGTAGCGCATGTGCTGCAGGAAGCTGTGCTGCTGGAAGCCGTAGATCCACTGGTTGAGCTGCGGACTGAGGCGGACCTCGAGAAGGCACAGCGGCACGTAGACCAGGCCGCCGAGCAGGAGCGCAAGCGCAGGAAGACGAAGGTCGCCGTCCTGGAAGAACGCTCGGCCGATGGTGTAGGGCATCCCCCAGACGATGCACAGCTCGAGAGCAGTGCTGAGCCCGTCGTAGAGACCGAGGCCGTTGTCCAGCGAACTCAGGATCGGCGACAGGCAGAACACCGCCATGGGCAGATCCATGCGGGAGAGGCTCGGCGCCCGGGGTCGGTCCCTGGAGAACAGCAGCAGCCCGAGCAGGACGCCCAGGCAGGTCGCGAACATCTTGTCATATTCGGGAAAGCCGACGATCTCGTAGCGCGCCGGGGGCAGGAAGAGCCAGGCGACCGTGAAGCCGGTCACCACGGCGACCCGCGCGGGCAGGACCGCGAACAGCCCGAGCACGACCGGGATCCAGCCGAACATGACGATGGGTACGGTCACGGACACGACGGCGCTCGTCCTCCCGGCTGCGGCACCCGCGGCTGCAGCGATGATATCCCGATGGCCCGGCGAGCACCGCTGCGCACCGGCCCGCCGGTCGCCCTGTTCCCGCAGAGAGGTACCCGCAGAGGCATTCAGCCCTCGGCCGCCGTCGCCTCCGGCTGACGCGACACGCCGTCCGGCATGCGCCAGCGGGCAGGAACCCCCACCGCCACCGCGCCGTCGGGGACGTCGCTCAGTACCACGGCGTTCGCCCCGATCTTCACGCCGTCCCCGATCCGGATCGGGCCGAGCACCTTGGCCCCGGCACCGATGTCGACGCGATTCCCGATCACCGGCGCACAGGGGTCCTCCACGTTCTTCAGGCCGATCACCACCCCGTTGCGCAG
Organism: Pseudomonadales bacterium; assembly: GCA_036351515.1. Lineage (GTDB taxonomy): Bacteria > Pseudomonadota > Gammaproteobacteria > Pseudomonadales > Azotimanducaceae > JAZBPF01. Next base: position 13,386 of record JAZBPF010000331.1, read on the forward strand.
ACGACAGTCGTCCCCGAGCACCGCATAGCCGCTCACGACGATGCCCCCGAAATGATCGATCACGAGCCGTCGACCCACCTGCGCCTCGCAGGGCAGCTCGATCCCGCAGACGATCTGCACGAGCTTGAACAGCACGTGGTAGAGCAGCGAGCAGACCTTGCGAAGGGGCGCAGGACGGACCGTGTAGCGCCAGCGACCATAGCGGTAGACGACCATGGCCCAGAATCCCTGGGCTCCGAGGCGTCCGTCGTGCGCGGCGAGATCCTCGCGGATGTTCTCGAACATGGACCGCTCCCCTCTCTCTGGCCGACCCCGGGCCGACCGCCGAAGCCGGGGCGCTGCAGCCTGCTAGCGCGTGGGCGTCGTGCCGAAGCGCGTGCGCTGGAGCGTCCCGAGATAGGATCCCAGCGCGCGCAGGGGATGTTCCCCCTGCTCCGGGCGCCTGCCCCTGATCCAGCCACCGATCGTTTCCTTGACCACGACGATCGAGGTCAGCAGCAGGTTGAGCAGCATGCCCGGCACGCCGAACCACTTGCGGAAGTACAGCTGTTCGCTCTCGTCCACCAGATGCTGGAGCTGCCGCCCGGCCTTGCTGATCCGGCCGATGCTCTTCGCGCTCTCCCCACCGATATGCACGCTGAGCACGTCGGGCAGGTACTGGATGCGCCACCCTTCCTCGCGCAGGCGGCGGCAGAGGTCGACCTCCTCGTAGTACATGAAGAAGCGCTCGTCGAAGAGCACCTCGCCCCGCACCGCCTCCGTGCGCAGCAGGAAGAAGCAGCCCGGGACCCAGTCGCAGTCGCGCACCGTCGCGTGGTCCCAGGCGAGATCGTCGATCGCAGGCTTCGAGGCCCCCAGCTGCAGGCCCGTGCGCTGGCGGAAGAGACTGAGCGGCGTCGGCTCGAAGCGGCAGCTCGGCTGCAGCATGCCTTCGGGGCTGATCAGACGGGCGCCGACGACGCCGACGTCCCGGTGCGCGTCCAGATGCGCCAGGGCGAGACGGATCGCGTTGGGGGCCACGAAGGCGTCCGGGTTCGCGAGCAGGACGTAGCGCGCTTCGTGGCGTCGCCACACGCCGTTGATCGCCCGGCCGAAGCCGAGGTTCTCGCCGGGCTCCAGAAGCTCGAGGGGGAGCTCCGTCCGGAGGGCCTTCAGTCGCAGGACCGTGTCGTCAGAGCTTGCGTTGTCGACGACCACGATGCGCCCGTCCACCCTCGCCTGCTGCATCGCACGGTGCAGGCACTCGATGGACCGCCCGATCCCCGAGGCGTTGTTGTAGGTGATCACGACGGCCAGGAGATCGATCATGGGCTGTACGGAATGGTCTTCGAAGGCGCCACTGTAGGGGCGGCAGCAGTCGTGCTCACGTCCTGGCCGCCGGATGCGACCGTGCGCGGCACGAACGGTCCTTCACCGGCCCCGGGAAGGATCGGGACCGACGGGGATTCGCGTCAGCTGACCGCCGAGACCAGATTCATGAAGGTCTCGTCCCGCGCCGAGAGCTCGTCCCAGTTGCCGGAGGCGACGCAGCGCCCCTCGGACATCACGAAGATGCGCGAGCTCCGGCGCACGGTGGTCAGTCGATGGGCGATGAGGATGATCGTCTTGTGCTGGTCGAGGTGGTCGATCGCCTCCATGACGGCGCGCTCGGTGACGTTGTCGAGCGCACTGGTGGCCTCGTCCATGACCAGCACGGCGGGATCCCGGTAGAGCGCCCGGGCGATGCCGATCCGCTGCCGCTGCCCCCCCGAGAGGCGGATCCCCCGCTCACCCACCACCGTGTCGTAGCCGTTCGGCAGTTCCCGCTGGACGAACTGGTGCAGATTGGCGATCCGCGCCGCACGCTCCACGGCGTCCCGATCGATGTCCTCGGGCGCGACGCCGAAGGCGATGTTCGCCGCCACCGTGTCGTCCGCCAGGTAGATGGTCTGGGGCACGTAGCCCACGGAACGCTGCCAGGCCCGGAGCTGTTCCGGCCCGATCGTCCGGCCATCCACGACCAGGGCCCCGCTCTGGGGCTGGAGGAGCCCGAGCAGCACGTCCACGGCAGTGGTCTTTCCGGCCCCCGTCCCCCCGACGATGCCCACCGTCGAGCGGACCGGAATCTCGATGTCCAACCCGCGCAGCGAGGGTTCGGGGGAACCGGGATAGCTGTAGCGCACGCCCGAGAGCGCGATGCGCTGTTCCGGCACGATCGGCGTGGCCGACGTGCCGACGGCCCAGGGCAGCACGGCCCGCGAGGGACGCCGTTCGGCCAGCTCCCGGTGCACGGCCATCAGCGCCGGGGCGCTGAAGCGCAGGCGCATCACCTGCGCGTACACCGTCTGGAGCGACGGCAGGAGCCGATAGCCCGCGAACGCGAAGCCCGCGAGGATGGGCAGCGCGGAGTCCAGGGATCCACGGGTCTGCAGCACGTAGATCACCGCGAGGATCATGATCGTGGAGATGATCCCCTGCATGGCGAAGCGCGGCGTCTCGCTCAATGCCTGCTGCATGCCATCGGCTCGCGCGACCTCGGAGGACGGCCCCTCGAAGCGATCGAGCGCCCCCTGCTCCAGCCCCAGGAGCTTGAGCTCCTTGAAGCCGCCGAAGGCCTCCTGGACGACGCGGAACCGCGTCCGGTTGGACTCCTGCCGAGTGACCCCCACCCGTCGGTTCAGCCCCTGGAACCCCATGAAGGCCAGCAGGTAGGAACCGCCCAGGATCACCACGGCACCCACCGCGAGGACCGGATCGATGAACAGCAGCATCCCCACGAGCCCGGCCACCACCATCCCGTTCGCACACAGCTGCAGGAGCGGAAACAGCGACTGGTCGATCGCGCGCATGCTTTCGTCGAGCACCGAGGAGGCGATCTCGGAGCTGTGGCGCCCGAGGAACCATTCGTAGGACTCGCCGAGGTACTTGCGGAACAGACGCATGCTCAACAGGTGACGCCGCCGGGCGGAGAACCGTACCTGTACCCAGAGCGTGAACGCGCGGAACGCGAGCGCCGCCAGCAGGAGCGCGAGGACGGCGACACCGACCGCGACCATGAAGGCCTGCGGCGACTCGAAGCCGAGCAGCCGATAGACGTCGCCGACCACCGGCAGGGTATCGACCTCGTCGAGCCGTGAGGCGATGTGCACGAAAGGCATGATGGACGCGACGCCTAGCACGTCCACGGTCGCCGCGACGATCATCGTGCCGATGACCAGCAGCGCCCGGGCACGATCCGCCGGTTCGAGCAGATCGTGGACCATTCTCGCGGTGGCGAGCACTCCGGGACCGCGTTTCTCCGGAGCAGCGCCTCGACTCATGCAGAGCGCTCCCGGGCCGGCGTACCGTTGGCCGGCTGCAGCTCCTCGAAGAGGCAGATGTCGTAGCCAGCGCTCTCCCGGAGCTCGTTGTGGATCCGGTCGGCCTCCTCCGGCCGCGGGATCTCCTCGAGGTGGTGCAGGCTGAGGTTCTTGCTGTGCACCACGTCTCCGATGATCCCTGGACCGATCACGCGCCGCCCCTGGCCGTAGCCGAAGGCCAGCGCCAGATCGCAGATCGTGTTGATCAGTCGGGGGATGCCCCGGCTGTGATAGAAGATCGCGGCGAAGGCGAGGCTGTCGAAGATCGGGAAGGGGCAGCCGGCGACCTTCAGGCGGTGGCTGATGTACTCCCGCGTCTCGTCGAAGGAGAGTGGAGCGATCTGGTGTTCCACCGCGATGCGCTGGGCGAGGGAACGAAGCCGCGGCTGCTTGAGCATCTTGAGCAGCTCGGGCTGACCGACGAGGATCAGCTGCAGCTGCATGTTGCTGCCCACGTTGAGATTCGACAGCAGCCGCAGCTCCTCGAGCGCCTGCTCGTCGAGGTTCTGACCCTCGTCGATCATGAGGAGGACCCGACGGCCCTGCTCGAAGGTCTTCTCGAGGAACGCGATCAGCCGCTCGTAGGTGCCGACGGAATCCTCCCCGGGATTCACGGGCTGGTGGAAGGCACGCAGCACCCAGGGGAGGATGTCGCGGAACTCGCGTTGCGTGTTCGTCAGCACCCCGATCTCGCAGCTGTCGTCGAGTCCCTCGAGGAGGCGCCGCGTGAGCATCGTCTTTCCGGCGCCCACCTCGCCGGTGAGCAGCGTGATCCCCGCGTCGTTCAGGATCGCGTACTCGAGCGTCGCCAGCCCCTGCGCATGCTGGTCGCTCAGGTAGATGAAGCGCGGATCGGGCGTCAGCGCGAAGGGCTTGCACTGCAGCTTGTAGAACTTCTCGTACACACGCGATTCCTCTGGCTGCCCCGTTTCCCGGCGCTCACCGGGTCCCGCGGGTCGCGGATCTCAGCGCCGCGCGGACGCGCGCTGGAGCACTTCGACGTCGTTCAGCACCACGCCGATCATGGGCACGCCCGCGAGCAACCGCTTGGTCTCGTCGATCTCGTCGCGGGTCACGAAGCCCTGGCGAACGACGAGAAGCGCACAGTCGATCCGCTGCAGGAGCGCGAGCCCGTAGCCGCTGTCGAGGAGAGGCGGCACGTCGAACACGGAAAGGCGCGCATCGTAGCGGTCACGCAGCTCCCCGAGGAGCTGCGTCATGGCCCAGGACCCGTAGACCTCCTGCGCATTCACCTGGCGCGCACGATTCGGCAGCACCACGAGTCGCTTCACCGCCCCGGGATGGAACAGGACGTTCGGGATCGGCGTCCCGTCCACCAGGTGGTCGACGAGCCCGCGCCGCACGTCCGCTCCGAAGAGACGGGCGAAGGTCGGCTCCTGCACGTCCAGGTCGACGGCCACCACCGTCTGGTTCGGATCCTTCGCCAGGGCGATGGAGAGATTCGCCGCGATCAGGCTGCACCCCGTTCCCGCCGTGGGGGCCACGACGGCGACGGACCGGAAACCGTTCTCCCGCATCTTCTGCAGTACCTGCTGCGCGAGCGCCGAGAACACCCGCGACTCCGGCCCCTCGGCACCGGCGGCCACCAGGCCGTTGGCGACGAGGCGGGTCGAGTCGAGCGCGACCGTGCGCGTCTCCGTGTAGCGGATGTGTTCGAGCCCGAGCGGGCCGACGAGGGATCTGGCCTGGTCGACGCGCTCGTTGTTCTCGCGGGCCCGTGCGACCGCCTGCTGCAAGGGATTCTCGGACACGGCTGACCTCAGCTCAGTCCGAGCCGGCGCAGGACCGACCCGGAGAGTTCGTCGAGAGGCATCACGAAGGCGTGCACCACCGCGAGCCCGATGCCCAGACCGGCGACGACCGCCACGCCCGTCTTGAGGGAGCTGCCGCTCTGGACCTCCGCCCCGAGCCCCAGTCGCGGGACGAGTACGAGCGGAGTGGCGCCGACCTGATCGATGATGACCTTGCGGTTGTAGAGACGCGGATCCCGGACCTCCACGAAGGCCGCCCCCAGCACGCCCAGGGACAGGGACACCGCCACCACGAGCGCGTAGAGCAGCTTGAAGTTCGGCTGCGCCGGCGCGCCGGGCAGCGCCGCGGCCTCGAGCAGCACGAAGCGATCCCCCTTCTGCTCCTGCTCGAGGCTCTGAGCCATGCGGGCCCGGAGCATCTTGTCCTGCACGTCCTGATACTTGCCCTCGAGGTTGTCGAGCTCCCGGTTGAGCTCGCGCCAGCGACGCTCGACGTCCGGCGCGCCCGCAATACGACGCTCCAGGTCCACGATCCGTGCTTCCAGATCGCGACGGTCGCGCCGGAGAAACTCGATTCGCTCCCGCAGGCTGATGATCTCCCGCGCCAGGGTCGGTTCGATGCCCGCGAGTTCCTCGGCCCAGTCGTCCGGGTTGTCGGAGAAACCGCGCTCCGCGCCGGTATCCTCCGTGCCGAGGCTCTCACCCGCCGCCGCGAGTTCCGCCTCCCGCGCCTCGATCAGCCGGGTCACGCGCACGACGTCGGGGTGAGAGGGCGTGAGATCCGCGAGCAGCTCCGCGCGCCGCGCCCGCAGCGCGCCGAGCGATGCGGTGGCCGACAGGTCCTCGTCACTGGTCGCGTCCACGGCTCCCTCGGCCTGTGCCTGCAGGAACTTCAGCTCCCGGTCGAGGCCGGCCAGGTTCGTGGAGACCTCCCGATATTCCTGCTGGACGCGCCCGAGCTCGGCGAGATTGACGCTGAAGCGTTCCGGGAGCGACTCCTGGTTCTGGCGCTTGAACTCGCTGATCTCCGCCTCGACCTGCTCGATCTCCGAGCGGATGCTCTCCGCCTCCTGGTCGAGGAACCGCCGGGTCTCCGCCGTGCTGACCATCCGCGCGGACGCGCTCTCTTCGAGGAATCGGATCGTCAGCGCATTCGCCACTGCCTGCGCGGTCTCCGGATCCTCGTGGAGGAAGGCCAGTTCGAAGGCGACGGTGTTGCGCCGAAAGCCCGTCTCCGAAGCGATGCGCTCGATGACCACGCGCTCCTTGAGCGCAGCCACGCGCTCGGCGGGGGCACCTGCGAGCTCAGGGAAGAGCCGGAAGCGCTCGGCGAGTTCGACGAGGTCGTCCCGCGACAGCACGCGCTTCGCCGTGATGTCGATGCGTTCCTCCAGCGTCGTGGTGACCGTGGACTCCACCAGCTCCTCGGGAACCTCCTGCGCCTCGAGGAGGATCACCGAGGTGGACTGGTAGAGCGTCGGCATGCCGCTGACGATCTGGAAGCCGATGAGCATTCCCGCGAGCAGGACGCCCACGAAGACCCACTTGCGCCGGACGAGGACCTGAAAATAATCCGCGATCCCGAGCTGCAGCCCGCTCTCCGTGTCGAACAGCGCGGACTCGTTCATGCCCGCGCTCCCCCGCTGGTGTGACCGATCGTCACCGCCCTGACCTCCTCAAGCAGCCATCGCCCGAACCGCGCCCCGATGGGGCCTGTCGAGCATCGTGGAAGTGCATCGGGATCGTCGGTCCGGCTCTCGGGCCCCGACGGCGATCTCCGCCGGTGGCGGAACGCGGCGATGAACCTCACATTCCCAAGTGCACGAACCGTGAACAAGCGCACGCCGCCGAGCGGTCCACCCAGCCAGCCGATCGGTCGCCACCCGACGCGCGCCCGGAGCGCCACCTAACTTATTGATTCCATTAGGAGCGATTCCGTTCCAGGGTGTTCCCTCGAATGCGCCGCGAGGTCGGGCGCGCGCTCGCGCCCCCCATTCGGAATCCTCGCAGATCCGGTGCCGTACGATCCAGCGAGTCCTGCCCTCGACGCATGCACGCGGCGCGCCATCCCGCTCAGGCGTCGATGCCCCGCAGCGCCCGGACGCAGTCCAGGGCGAAGGAATCGGGCAGGTCCACGTCGGACCAGGAGAGCATGGCACCGGTCTCCACCCCATGGCGCAGCACCGCACCGGAGAGCAGCCCGATCGGGACGTGCGACGGTGCATCCTCGAGCCGCACCACCTCGCCGCGCACCTCCTCGCCGCCGAAGGCCCGCTCGATCCGCGTGCCCGCGGAGAGCTCGCGCTTGGCGAGGGCGGCGACCCCGAGCTCGGGAGTCGCCGAGTTGTTCAGGAGCGGCGGCGCACCGTCGAGGGTCGCGCGGATGGTGGCGAAGGCCTCGAACGCGCAGAGGTGATAGTTCCGCACCAGCGTGTAGTAGGGTCCCTCGCCCATCTTCAGATGCCGCAGCGGCGCGAACTCCTCCTCGTCGTGCCGGCAGACGACGAACACCCCCGGCACGGAGCCGCCGTGGAGCGTGTAGTCCGTGATCGGCCGTCCGAGGGACGTCGCGAGCTCACCGAGCCGCGCGCCGGCCGCGAAGACGTCGCCCTCCCGGAGCCCTTCCATGCCCTGACGCGTGATCGTCGCCCCGAGCGCATTGCCCACGAGCGCCTGCTCGATCTGCAGCTTCGTGCCGTCCGTGAAAGAGGTGATCTGGGAGACGCTGCAGCCCGTGCGCTGCGCGAAGTACTCCATGTCCGACCGAGGCGGGTCGTGCCGGAGGAACCCCTTCATGTTGCCGTAGACGAGCGGCTGGAAACCCATGGAGACCGCAGACGCGGCCAGCGCGGCGATGCAGCCGGGCTGATCCCCCTCGGCTTCCGTCAGGTAGCCCTTGCCCACGAACCAGGAGCCCACGGTCACGTGGAACTCGGTGTTCATGGTCACCACGGGCTTGCCCGCCTCGAAGGCACGATGCACCACCATCGCGGCGTGGATCGGGTCTCCGGAGCACTCGAAGACCAGGTCGCAGGCCTCGAGGAAGGCGTCGACGGACTGCGTCAGGCGCTCGGCCGCAGGGAAATCGCGCAGCGCTGCGAGCGGTCTGCGCGTGAGCACGGAGGAAATCTCGAGCTCCGGGTGGTGTCGCAGCGCAAGGCCGGTGAAGTCGGTGGCGATGAATCCCGTGCCCGCCACCCCGATCCGCGCGCGCTGCTGCATGTGTCTCCCCTTCCGGCGGACGTCCGGCACCCGCCGCGAGCGACAATGCGCCATCCGCCGGCAGGACTCCAGGATCGGGGGAGCATGAACGAAAGCGATGGCCGACACGACCCCACCGTGCCGACCATGCTCCGAGCGTGGCGAAATCCGCGATGGAGCGCGGCCCCGAGCGGACCGCGCCCCGCTCTCGCGGCCTCAGCGGCGAACCGCCCCCGGGCTGGGCGCGAAGCGTGCGGCCCCCAGCGTCAGCAGCAGCATCCACAGCTCCAGCCAGCCGAGGCTGCCGCCGCCGCCGCTGCCGCTGCCGCCCGTGGACTCTGGAGCGGCGCCGAGCACGAAGGTGTCCGCGGGCGCCTCCGCCTGATCGAGCTGATCGAGATAGGCCACGAGGTCCGCCTGCTGCGCCGTGGCGAGCGAGCGCACGCGCGTATGGGCGTCCGCAGCCTCGAGATCCGCGACCGTGCTGACCGTCACGTCGTCCACGACGACGCTGCCGCCGGAACCGGACTCGAGGACGAGCTCGAGCTCGCTCGCACCACCGGGGAAGGTCACGTCGGTCCGCACCTCCGCGAACGAGACGTCCTGCCCCTCCAGGCTGCGCAGCGCCGGGAGCGGGATCCGACCCTGATCCACGCCGTCGAGGGACACCCGGAGTGCAGAGCCCGCAGACGACGAGCCGACCCGGATCCGGAGCAGCCCGGCGCCGGGATCGCCGCCGTCGATCGACAGCCGAAGGACGCTTCGGTCCTCCAGGCGCACGCCGGCCCCCTCGCGCAGGTAGGAATAGCCCTCCTGCTCGACCCGGGCGCCGCCGCTCACGGTCCCCTCCTCGGCCTGGACGACCGTGCCGCCGACCGTGGAGAAGACGGCGTCGAGGGTCTTCGCACTGCCGTCGTGGAGATAGGGCGCCGTCGCGAAGGCGCCGAGCAGGCTCGGGGTCTTGATCCCGGGCAGCACCTCACCGAGCCGCTTGCCCGAGTAGACCCGGAGCGTCCCGACGTCGTGAAGTTCCCCGTCCGTGAAGGCCGGCGGCCGGTGGCAGTCGCCGCAACCCTGCTCCGAGAACACGGTCCGGCCCCGCTGCCCCTGGGTCGTGAGTTCCCCGGAGAGGGCCCGATGGGGGCTGCGCGGCAACGAAGCGGCGCCGAGCGAGGAGACATAGGCCGCGAGCGCGTCGAGCTCGTCGCTGTAGCCCGCCTTCGCCGTACCGAGCACCTCGCCGGTGGCCTCGAAGTCCTCGTCCTGCATCAGCCCACGACCCTTGAAGACCGAGCGGATGTCGTTCTCGAAGTCCTGGATCTCGTCGAAGTTCCCGCTCCAGTGCACGTTGCCGAAGCGCGTGCCGCCGCGCCCCAGGAGCGAGATGTTGTTCCGCAGGCCCTCGCCGCGCCCGGAGAAGTCCCAGGTACGCCCGTCCTCACCGCCGTCGATGTGGCAACTCGCGCAGCTGACGTAGCCCTCCGCGCTCATGCGGCCGGTGATAGTGGACGCGTCGAGGCCGAAGGCGGCGTTGTAGAAGAGCTGCTTGCCCCGCAGTTCCTCGGGGGTGAAGGACTCGTTCGCCACCGTGGTCACGGAGCGGATCTCGGGATTGAGGCCGCCGCTGGCAAGGAAGCCTCCGAGCTCCAGCAGCGTGACCGTGCGATCCGTCAGGTTCTTCACGAAAAGCCGACCGCTCGCGTCGTCCAGCAGCAGACCCTGCGGGGCAGAGCCCGTCTCGAAGCGCGTGGTGACGCTGCCGAGGCGACCGGCCTCGTCGTCCACGTCCACCACGAACACCTGATTGCGTCCCTGCATGGCGACGAAGAGCCGCTGACCGTCCGGCGACAGGACGAGCGCCGCCGGAGAGTCGGCGTTGTCGAAGTCGATGCGGCGCTCCCGGCGCTCGACGCCGGCCTCGAGATCGAGGACCGTCGCGAAGGTGCGGACCATGTTGTCGTCGTCGAGATCCGGACCATCGTTGAGCAGGCTCCGGTCGACGTTGTCCTTCTTGCCGGCCACGAAGGCGTAGCGGCCGCTGCGGTCGACCACGAGCCCCGCGAGGTAGTTCGGCACGCCCCGGCCGTCATCGAGGTCGTCGTCCTCGAGGTGCTTCTCCAGCCGGTAGGTCCGGACGAGGTCGAGCGAGTCCGCATCGAGCTCCCACACCTCGCCGTGGTCCTCCGCGGAGACGAAGCGGGTCACCAGAAGCCGTCGGGCCCGGGGCGTGAGCGCGAGGGTCCGCGGCGTCGGGCCGACGAAGACCCGGCCGAGCAGCTCCCGCCGGGCGACGTCGAAGTGCGCGATCTCGCCGCTGCCGTAGAGGGACACCCACGCTTCCGTCCCCTCGCGATTCATCACGATACCGAAGGGTGCCGTGCCGTAGCCGGTCTCGATCCGCGCCGTGCGCACGCCGTTGCCGTCGAGCACCTCGATGGCGTCGTCGTCATGGGCGGTCACCCAGACCGAGCCGTCTCCCGCCACCGCGAGGTTGCGCGGGTCACGGCCGGTCGCCACCTCGAACCGGACCCGGGCGTCGCGACCGGAGAGGCTGGCGACCGTGTCGTTGTCGGGATTGACCACCCAGAGCTCACCGGTACCGGGATCGGCGGCCAGGGGGGCGCTGACCGGACTGGCCGGCGGGTAGTCCAACGACAGCGCCACCAGGACCTCGGTCGACAGGCTGGCCGTCTCCCCGGCGGGGTCGCGTACCTGGACGCTCACCGCATAGCTGCCCGGCCCCCCGAAGGTCTCCGTGAAGCTCGGGCTGCTCTGCCAGGGACCGTAGCTGGAATCGCCCTCGATCCGGCGCCGGAACTCGAGCGCGTCCCCGTCGGGATCCGTGGCGGTGACCAGCAGCTGGACCGTGTCCCCCACCGCCACCCCGCCCCGGGGCGTCTGCGCGATGCCCTCGATGCGAGGTGCACCGTTGTCGGGGGTCGGCGTGGGCGCAGGAGCAGGCGACGGATCGGACGTGGGCGGGCTGGGAAGGGCCGGCGTCGGCGAACCCGAGACGGCACTGCCCGTCGAGAAGCGGAAGCTGTAGGGCGCCATGGCGTTCTTCATGGCGTCCTGCACGCCCGTGATCACGAGCTCGTAGGTCGTGCCGGGCTTCAGGTACTCCAGCGGATCGACGGTCAGCATGCCCGTGTGGGAGAGCACGTAGTCGATCTCCACCTCGCCGCCACCGACCTCCCGGAGCACCAGCGTCTCGCCCGGGCGGATCGTCTCCGAACGGAGCGTCTCGGGGATCATGAGGCTGATCGGAGCCATCACCGGATAGCCGGTCTGGCCGGCGCGAGGAATGTGATAGGCCACGTAGGGCGCACGGGTGTCCGGCTGCGCCTGGTGCACCCACACTCCCATGCCCGCGTCGTTCCCGGGCGTGCGCCAGTTGCCGAGGCCACCGGTCAGCAGCAGGTTGCCCAGGGGCCGGGCGTACTGGCTCGTGTCGACGGTGTTCGCTTCCTCGTCGAGGATCAGCTCCACCTCGCAGGTCTCGATGTTGAGCTTGTAGCGCTCGGCGAAGATGTACTCGTCCTGGAAGCCCGGGTACATGGGATTGCCGCCGCGCTCGTTGCCCTGCAGACCCCGGGCGGGATCGTCCGTGAGGAACTCGCAGTGCAGGCGCAGGTTCGAGGGATCGGAGAAGTCGACCACCTGGATCCCCGAGTTGTCCCCGCGGCGCGCGAACACCATGTAGTGCCCGTACACCTCGGACCAGTAGCCCCCGAGCCCGTACTCGCCACCCCACTCCGGGTGCTGCGCCGGAAGCTTGAGCACGTCCAGGAGCCGCGGGTTGTAGGGATCGGAGACGTCGTAGGCGGCCATGCCGCTCTTCGACTGATCGCCACCGTAGAGCAGGAGGTTGCCCATGAACACGGGCATGCCGATGACGCCGGTCTGGCCGAGGTGATCCCAGGACGCCGTGCGCTCCCCGTCCAGCTCGAGCCAGGCATTCCCGCCCACACTGTTGTAGGACCAGAACATCTGCGCGGCCCAGGGGCGCATCATGCCGCTCTTGTTGAAGTGTCCCCGGGGTCCCGACCAGCTCGTCTTCTCGAGGGAGCCGTCGGCGTTCACGCGCAGGGCCGGCGTGCGCCAGTCGCCGCCGATGTAGAGTTCGTTGCCGCGCTTGATCAGACCGTGGGCCATGAACGGATGGCCCGTTTCCCCGAACCTCCCCACCTCCCGCGGGTTCCGCGGATCGGAGAAGTCCCATGCCCGGACGAGGAAGTCGCTGCCGCCGGGGCTCGAGGGAATCTCCGGCACCGTGATCACGTAATCACCGATGATGTCGATCACCGCCAGGCGTCCCATTTCCACGCCGGCATGGTCGAGCAGGTCCCCCGGGGTCCCGGAGACCTGATTGATCTCGGCCGCCGGGGCGGCGGCAGCAGCCCCCAGCAGCGGCAGCAACGCCAGCGCACGAAGCGCCAGGGCGCGAAGGGCGAGCGGAAGGGACCGTGGAGCTGAGCGAGGAAAGGCGGTCGTCGTCATCCTGTTGAGGCTCCGTGGAATGCGTCGGGGTCGAGCGGAACGGCCTGGCCGAACCCGGTGCACCGGCGGGGTTCGCCGTCGTGGCGCTTCCCGTCCGGAATCTGTCGAACCCAAGCCTAGGCAGCCGGCGCAGCGGCAGATGAGGCGTGGTTCATGGTTTCCCGCAGAACTCCCGACCCCCTCGAAGCCGTGATGCAGCGCACAACGGACGGGCGTGCGAGAGCCCGCCGAACAGCGTTGCAGCATGAGGATGGAACGTGGCGGCGACCCGGATCCGACCCCGGCCGGGGAGACCGGCGCGGGCGTCCTTCGACACCACGGACCGGCGCCGAGACCGGCGCCGATGTCGAGAGCACTATCTGCAGAGCGAGTCGTTCCGCCCGGTCCTGAGACCTGGGCCCGGAACGATGGTTCCCGCATCGGTTTCGGCGCCGGAACCCGCTCGGAACGCTTCCGTCAACCAACGGAACGCGCGCAGCCTAGCCGCCGAATCGACGACGAGCGACACCGCTCGTCGGACGAAACAACTTGATATGGGGGTTACATTTCGAAACGACACAACATCTGGTTGGAGCGCCGGCAGATAGCACAGGCTGTTTCAGCGAATTCCAGCAAGCGCCCCTAACTCGTCGACCCCGATCACCCCATCCTGAGCACGCGAGGACCGACGGCAGGGGGCCGGAGACGCGTGGTCTGGGCGCGACACTCGACCCGACGCGCCCGTCGCGACGGCAGGCGCCCCGGTTCGGTCGAAGCACGGTCGAGACCTGCCGGGCCGAGCCCACGCCCGCGGAACGCGGAATCCCGCGCCCGGGATTGCCCCCCCGGAGGCCCGGGGCAGAGGCCTCATCCCCAGCACCTCCGCGCGTCGCGCCTGCTGCACCGCAGCAATTTCAGCGCGGCACGGCTCTGGAAATCGCCCGAGACGAGGGCGAAGCCGTCTGGAACGCGGGCGCCGCGATGCAGCCGGCCTCGCGAATCCCGCGACCGGGTCATCCGGCAGCGGCGGCGCACACCGCCCGGCGCGCTCTGAATCAGCTGTCGGAAGCGTTTACAGAACGAAATGTCACGTTTCGTAAGCAATTGAATAACTGCGGATATTTTCTCGGCTCGAAACTTGCATAGTCTAACCGGGCCACCGGAGGAAAGCCGAGGAATGCGTCACGAAACGACGAAGCCGTACCCGAAGTCCGTGGCACGCACGAAAGCTGCGTTGTTCGCGCTGGGCCTGGCGAGTGCGTCGACGGGGATCGAGGCGGCAGCGAACGGGGAAGGTCAGCCCGGAGCGGAGGGAATGCCCGTCATGCTGGCGATGGTAGCGCAGGACGTCGGCAAGGGGAGCGAGACCGGCTGGACCCTTGCAGGGCCGGCCGACGAAGCGTTCCGCCCGGGATCCATCGATCCGACGCGATCGCCCGAGGTCGAGGTGGTCGCCACCCCCGACATGGCCGCCACCTTCAGGCTCACGGCGTTCGCCCTGCTGCTCGCGCTGCCTCTGATGATCCTCGCGGGCTACAACTCCCGCAAGCGGCGCCGCTGACGCCCCGACTCGCGCCCCGGGGCCCGTACCCGGGGCGTGACGGGCAATCGAAGACCCCGGTCACGCATCGGGGCGGGATGCTTCTCCCCCCGAACTCCCCTCCCGTTCCCTCGTTTCCCGCGCATCGCCCCCCGGCCGCCACTGACGTAGACTTTCACGCCCGACCAGTGACTTGTGCGGCGATGTACGAGAATCACTTCAAGTTGAAGGAGAAGCCCTTCCGGCTGACGCCGGACGCGCGCTTCTTCTTTCCCAGCGCCCAGCACAAGCGCGCCCTCGCCTTCCTCGAATATGGCCTCATCGAAGGCGAGGGCTTCATCGTGATCACCGGAGACCCGGGCACCGGCAAGAGCACGCTGGTGAGTACGCTCATCGCCGAGCGGAAGCAGGACCCCCTCAAGGTCTGCAACATCGAGACGAGCCGCCTGTCCGAGGAAAACCTCCTCGAGATGCTCATCGCCCGGTTCGGCCTTCGAGCGCCCCGCAGCGACACCAAGGCGGCCCGCCTCGAGACCCTGCGCCAGGAGCTCACCCGCTGGCACAAGGCCGGTAAACGGGCCCTCGCCATCATCGACGAGGCCCAGAATCTTCCCGGGGACACGGTCGAGGAGCTGCGCATGCTCTCGAACCTGCAGGGGGGGAACCGACCGCTGCTGCAGACCTTCCTCGTCGGGCAATCCTCCTTCCGGGAACGGCTCGAACAACCCGAGTTCGAGCAGCTGCGTCAGCGGGTCACCGCCTGGTTCCACCTGGGTCCCTTCAAGGCCGAAGAGATCAAGGCCTACGTCCAGCACCGCCTCGTGACTTCCGGCTGGCAGCTCGACCCCCGCTTCGAAGCCAGCGCCTGGCCCGCGATCCACGTCCACACCGGCGGCATTCCCCGGCTGATCAACATCCTCGCCGATCGGCTGCTGCTCTACTGCTTTCTCGAGAACGCCCACGAGATCGACCGGCGGGTCGTCGACCTCGTCGCCGAGGAGACGAACCTCAAGCCGCCCAGGCACCTGCAGGAAGGCCCTCCCCCGCGCGAGGCGCGGGCCCGGCCTCCAGCGCCGGCCTGCCCGCCGCCTCGCGAAGACACCCGCCTGGAACTGCCCATGGCGCTCCACGAGCGCCTGAGCGCACTCGAGGATCGCATCAAGTACACCGAGCGCCGGATCCGCCTCGACCTGTCGATCGTGCGCCGCATGCTCCAGGCCCGGAACGGCAAGCTCGACGACTGAGCCCCGCCCCGCACAATCCGCGCAATCCTGCCGCCCCGCGATGATGGACGGTGCGATCCCGCTGGCGGGTGGTCAGCGGCCCCTCACGGCCGAGGAGTAAGGTACGGAAGTGGCGCCTTCGGCGCCCCCGGGGCTCCTCCCCGCAGCTGTCATCCGGTCATCACGACGGTTCCCCATGCTCCAGGAGTCGCGCCCCGACAGGGAACCGCCACGGCGCCGGCGGGCGCCACCCCTGCCGCAGGATGTCGCAGGCTGCCGCGGAGCGTCGCTCCGGGGCCGAAGCGCCGCACCGCGGGGGCGAAAAAAAGAATAACTAGATCAATGCCTTGGGATGGGGTTCTCATCATGGCACGAATCTCGCGATCGCTGGATGGACATTCCGCGGGAAGCGAGTTCGCCATGCGCAAGACCCTGGGCCGATCCCTGGACGAGACCACCGCGACGGGCCGGGCACCCCATGCCGCCCTGCGGGACGCGAGCGAGGCGCCGGAAACCCTGCCCACCGGGCGCATCGTCGCGCTCTCCTCCGGATCACGAGGAAGGACCGGCCCCGGAGGCTCCCTCGGACGCCCCCGCGCGCGCCGCAGGCGCCTCCTGCCGACCCACGTGTCCGTACTCGGCATGGCGGTGCGGACGCCCGCCGTCCTGCTCGCGGCGGTCGAGTTCGTGCTCTTCTATGTCTTCGCCCAGCTGCTCACGGACCTCACCCGCGGCGTCGCCCCCTCGCTGACCCTCGCGCTCAGCGACGCCACCGGGCTCGTCGCGGCCTTCGCCTGCACCGTCGCGGCCGTGGCCCTCGGCTTCTACAGCCCGGCCGTACGCTATCGGGACACGCACCCGCTGGGCCGGGGACTCGTCGCCTTCGGCCTGCTCGCCCCGACGGGGCTGTACCTCGCCGGGGCGCTCCTGCCGCTGCCGACGCCACCGCTCCTCGCCATGGCCGCCCTAGCGGTACTGGCCACCGCCTCGACCCACCTCATGCGGAGCACCGTCCTCGGCCTCTTCGACGAGGGCCTCTTCAAGCGCCGGGTACTGGTGCTCGGGGCCGGCCGGGAGGCGCGGAGGATCGGCGAGCGCATGCGGCGTCGTGCCGATCGCGCCGGCTTCGAACTCGTCGCCTACGTCGCGCCCACCGAAGCCCACGAGATTCCGGAGGGCGAGAGCGCCCCCGTGGTCCCGTTGCGCGAGGTGAACCTGAGGAGCTTCTGCCGCACGCACGACGTGCACGAGATCGTCGTCGCCTGGGACGATCGGCGCAGTGGATCGTCCTCCGGCCCCCTCCCCGTGGACGCGCTGCTCGACTGCCGCATCGCGGGCGTGGACGTCACCGAACTCGTCACCTTCATCGAGCGCGAGGCCGGCCGCATCGAGCTCGACGTGGTCCGCCCGAGCTGGCTCCTGTTCTCTCCAGGCTTCGGCCAGCCCCTGCGGCGCGGCGCCAAGCGCCTCGTGGACCTGGCGGTTACCCTATTGCTGCTCGCCGTGAGCTGGCCGCTCATGCTGCTGACGGCGCTCGCGATCAAGCTCGAGGACGGCTGGCGCGCCCCCGTGCTCTACCGCCAGGAGCGCGTTGGCCTCGGCGGGCGCGGCTTCGAGGTGGTGAAGTTCCGCAGCATGTGCACGGATGCCGAGCGCGACTGCGGCGCCCGCTGGGCGGAGAAGAACGACCCGCGGATCACGCGCGTGGGCAACGTCATCCGCCTGCTGCGCATCGACGAACTGCCGCAGCTCTGGAACGTGCTCTGGGGCGAGATGGCCCTCGTCGGACCGCGCCCCGAGCGCCCCGTGTTCGTGGACGAGTTCGATGGCACGATCCCCTTCTACGGCGAGCGCCACCGGGTGAAGCCCGGCCTCACGGGCTGGGCCCAGCTCAATTACCCCTACGGCTCCAGCCCCGAGGACGCCCGCCGCAAGCTCGAGTTCGATCTCTACTACGTGAAGAACTTCAGCCTGCTGCTCGACCTCATGGTGCTCCTGCGCACCGTGGAGGTCGTGCTCTTCGGCCGCGGCGCGCGCTGAGCGCCGCGAGCCGCAGGGAGTCGCCCGCGCGCCCCGACGGTGACGCCGCAGCACTGCGGCAGCCTCGAACCGCATACCCCCAGCTTCCGGATCGGTGCGAGGCGCCCCGGCCGTCTCCCGGCGCACGCCGCAGGTCGACGCCCTCACCAGGCCTGCACCTCTTCGTCGACGGCCAGGTACGAGAGCGGATCCTCGGGGGACCCCCAATAGATGATCGAACGTCGCGGTGGGTACGGCCGCCCCCGGACCACCCGACCGCTCCGCATGGGACACCGACCGCTCGTCCGCGGACGCCGTCGAGGACCCTTACACCACGATGACGATGCGTGCGGCGCTCGGCTCCAACTGATTGATAAAAAAGAAATCATCAAGGCTGGCACGGTGCCTGCTTTGCCCTTCTCGAAAAACAAGGGCAGAGCGCCCATCAGGAGTCGGAGCACATGCTCATTTCACGGATCGCAGTGGCACTCGCATTCGGGCTCGCAGCGAGCGCCGCCACCGCAGGGCCGATCCAGGTCATCGCGCCCTCGAGCGGAGCGCTGTCCGTCGTCGATGCAGCAGTAACGGCGTATACGATGGAGGACTTCGTCGATCCGCTGTCGCTGCTCCCCGTCGAAGACCGAGAGCCCGCGAAGTACGCAACTTCGCTGGACGGCGGTCATCGGGTGGACTTCACGGACAACAAGGGTGAAGCACTGACCCACAGCGGTCCCTTCGGCCCCCTGATGCGCGTGGGGGACAAGAACAACCCCGGCAGCAACACGAACGAAGATCCCAGAGAGACCTGGTGGTCGGGAAGCGACCAGGGCTTCTATTACGCGGATTTCGGCTTCAACTGGCTGGAACTCCAGCTGCCCGAGGACACCTTCGCGTTCTCGCTCACGATCGACGCGAGCACGCGCTCGAAGGCCTGGATCGTGGCCATCGACGAACAGGAGTGGGGCGTCGATACGAGCGGACGCGCCTATGCGCCGGGCGCCATCCAGTACGCCAACGACGTGCCCTTCGACATCCACCTCAGCGGCGCCTCGCAGACCTTTGCCTTCTACGCCGACAACTCGACGGGCAGCTGCAACACCATCGACCGGATCATCGTGGATCCGGCGAGCGCGTGGGCCATCGGCGACTTCGCCATCAACGTTACGCCGAACGGCTGCGCCACCGTGCCCGAGCCTGCGCCGCTCGTGCTCTTCGGCTTCGGCCTCCTCGGGCTCCTCTGCTCGCGCCGGGCGCGTGAGTCAGTAATCTCTGCTGCCGCCTGAGCATCCGCGTCCGCCACCCCATGGCCAGCAGCTCGGAATAGCCTGCCCTGCGCAGGCAACTCCCAAGGCTTACGCCGCGCGCCCGCGGTGACCCCGGTGCCGCCTCAGCCACCTCCTACCCCATCGACGACTGCATCGAGCCGGCGAAGGCCCACCGCCGGTGCTCTCTGATCCGCCGCTTCCGAACAACTCGAGCTTCAGCGCCGCCCCGCGACGGATGCCGCTGCCAGGGCATATATGCCCGCGGGCCGCGTCCACACGCCACCGGATCTCCCGTCGCCTGCGACCCCGGACGACCACCGCGCCGGATCCAATCGCACGACTTGCGCGACCCTTCCCCCGACACCTGCCGGACTGTCGAGTGCATTGACAGAGAGCCATCCGCCCCGGAGATCGCTCCGCTTCGATCCCCTTCGTGTACCGCAGGACCCGGCCTGCGCACTGCCTCTGGTCCCGCATCCCATGCCGCCCCACCGCACCGACGTAGCCACGATGACGGTCCGGCACAGTTACTGCCTCGAGATCCCTGCGTGGCGCGCAAACGTGCGCTTGGAGAGACGAGAAGGAGAAGACGAACGATGAAGGCGGTTCGGAAGCTCACTGCCGCAACACCGGCGTTCGCAGCGACCGGAAACGCACAGACAGGGCTCACCCAGATCACGAACCCCGGCACCGCGACCCTCGGCACCATCCCGGGCGGCGCCAAGAACGATGTACTGGGTACCGGAGGGCAGGTACAGGGCTACTACAACGCGAATCTCGGGCTCACGGGCCCGGCCCTGCTCACCTTCGAGTGCCGCGGCTTCGAGGCCGGCTGGGTGAACACCTTCGAGACGGCCAGCGGGAGCTTTCTCAACAAGGGCACCGGCAGCTCGACGCTCGGAGACACCTTCGCCGCGCTGAACGACATCGCCTTCAGCTTCTGCACGAACCAGGGCAGCGGCGATCCTCGCTTCTGCGTGGAGAACGGATTCAACAACCCGAACGGCGGCTCCGAACCCCTGCTGAACTTCTTCGTCTCCTTCGGGACGGATCGGGTCGGCAACGGCGGCGGTGATGCCGCGATCGATGACGATTCCCCCACCCACGGCAACGTCGTCTGGCTCTACTTCGACGACGGCGGCGCCGGCAACGACGACAACCACGACGATCTCGCCGTGAAGATCACCGCCCGGGCCGTGCCGGAAGCGGCGAGCTGGGCACTGATCGCTGCGGGCCTGGCGGGGCTCGGCATCCGTCGACGCCGCCGCAGATCCTGGGGCCGTCGTCCCGGCAGGGCGACGCGCGTCAGGCCCGGCGTCCCACCGGATCCGCCGCGGAACCGGTCCGGTTCGATTCCAGCGGATCGGCGGGCGGCCGTGGCGGACGGAGTCCGGAAGGCCGCCGACGAAACGCCGACATTCCATGACCTGGGGCAACCGCCGGCGGGCAAGGCTCCGGCAGAATTCCGCCTGATCGCGCGCGGGGTCGGGGGCCCCGTGGCGATACCGGGCTTACCGCGCCGGTGTCCACGTCGCACTCGGGGAGATCCATGAAGGTCGCCATTCTCGCCGGCGGAGCGGGCACCCGCCTCGCCGAGGAAACCAGCGTTCGACCGAAGCCCATGGTCGAGATCGGCGGCAAGCCGATCCTCTGGCACATCATGAAGCACTACTCCCACCACGGCTTCGACGAGTTCGTCATCGCCCTCGGCTACCTCGGCGACTACATCCGCCGCTGGATGGCCGACTACGCCATGCTCGGCACCAACATGACGGTCCGCACGGGCACCGGCGAGGTGATTCGCCACGAGGTGGAGGCCGCGGACTGGACCGTCGATCTCGTGGACACGGGCGCCGCCACGCTCACCGGCGGCCGCGTGAAGCGGCTCGGGCCCTGGCTCGGGAACGAGACCTTCATGCTCACCTGGGGCGACGGCGTCTCGAACGTGGACCTCGGCGCCCTCCTCGCCTTCCACCGCAGCCACGGGCGCCTGGCCACGGTCACCGCCGTCCGGCCCCCGGCCCGCTACGGCTACATGGAGTTCGAGGGCCACCGGGTCTCACGCTTCACGGAGAAGCCGCAGACCGCCGAGGGCTGGATCAACGGCGCCTTCTTCGTCCTCGAACCGGAGGTGCTCGACTACATCGACGGCGACGACGTGATGTTCGAGCACGCGCCCATGGAGCGCCTGGCGGCGGACGGCCAGCTCATGGCGTACAAGCACGACGCCTTCTGGCAATGCATGGACACGCTGCGCGAGAAGCAGATCCTGCAGCGCCTGTGGGACAGCGGCTGCGCCCCCTGGAAGACCTGGAGCTAGCGATGCGCGTACTCGTCACCGGACACAAGGGCTACATCGGCGCCGTGCTCACGCCCATGCTCGTGGAGCGGGGCTTCGACGTCACGGGCCTGGACAGCGATCTCTTTCGCGAGTGCACCTTCCACGGCACCCTCGCCGAGGTGCCCGAGCTCGCGAAGGACGCCCGCGACGTCACCCGCGAGGACCTCGAGGGCTTCGACGCCGTCATCCACCTCGCCGGGCTCTCGAACGACCCGCTCGGCGACTACGACCCCTCGCTCACGGACGAGATCAACTGCCGGGCGTCGATCCGCATCGCCGAGCTCGCCCGGGAGGTGGGCGTGCGCCGCTTCCTCTTCGCCTCCTCCTGCAGCAACTACGGGGCGGCAGGCGACCGGTTCCTCGACGAGTCCGCCACCTTCAACCCGGTGACGCCCTACGGCCGCTCCAAGGTGGACGTGGAGCTCGCGGTCTCGCAACTCGCCACGGACGCCTTCAGCCCCGTGTTCCTGCGCGCCTCCACCGCCTACGGTCTCTCGCCCCGCATCCGCTTCGACCTGGTGGTGAACAACCTCACGGCCTGGGCCTTCACCACGGGCCGCGTGTACCTGAAGAGCGACGGCACGCCCTGGCGGCCCATCGTGCACGTGGAGGACATCGCCCGCGCCTACATCGCCGCCCTCACGGCGCCGATCGACCTCGTGCACAACGGCGCCTTCAACGTCGGCACCACCACGGAGAACTACCAGATCCACGAGATCGCCCAGCTCGTGGAGGAGGTGGTGCCCGGCTGCCGCGTGGAGTTCGCCCCCGACGCCGGCCCGGACAAGCGCTGCTACCGCGTGGACTGCAACCACATCGCACGCACGCTCCACGGCTTCAAGCCCCAGTGGACCGCGCGGCGGGGCATCGAGCAGCTCTTCGACGCCTTCCAGCGCGTGGGCCTGAAGCTCGAGGACTTCGAGGGCGAGCGCTTCAAGCGCATCGCCCACGTGCAGAAACTGGTCGCGACCGGCGAGCTCGACGGGCGCCTGCGCCGCACCGCGCCCGCCCTCGAACGCACCGCCTGAGCCCGCGAGGAGCGCCGATGCTGACCTACGGCCCCATCTCCGCCTGCCGCAGCTGCGCGTCCACGCGCATCGCGCCCGTCCTCGACCTCGGCGCGAGCCCCCTGGCGGACCGCCTGATCCCCCCCGGCGCCCTCGACGAGCGCGAGGCGGTCTACCCGCTCCGGCTCGTGTTCTGCCACGACTGCAGCCTCGCGCAGATCGACTACACGGTCCCGCCCGAGGAGCTCTTCTGCAACGACTACCCCTACTTCTCCTCCGTCTCGGACGCGCTGCAGCGCCATACGCAGGCGAACGTTCAGGAACTCATCGAGCGCCGGGGCCTCGGGCCCGCGCATCGCGTGATCGAGCTCGCGAGCAACGACGGCTACCTGCTGCGCCACTACCGGGACGCCGGCATCCAGGTGCTCGGCATCGACCCGGCGGAGCCGCCGGCCCAGGCGGCGCGGAAGCTCGGCGTAGAGACGCGCATCGAGTTCTTCACGGAGGCCCTGGCCGAGCAGCTCGCCGCGGAGGGCATCCGCGCGGACGTGCTGCACGCGAACAACGTCCTCGCCCACGTGGCCGACAACAACGGCTTCGTCGCGGGCATCGCGAGGCTCCTCGCCGACGACGGCATGGCCGTGCTCGAGTTCCCCTACGTGCGCGACCTCGTGGACCACTGCGAGTTCGACACCATCTACCATCAGCACCTGTGCTACTTCTCCCTGGCCGCCGTGGACGCCCTCTTCCGGCGCCACGGGCTCCACGTGAACGACGTCCGCCGCATTCCCATCCACGGCGGCTCCCTGCGGCTCTACGTGGAGCCCGTGGAGCGCGTGGGCGAGGCCGTGACGACGCTGCTGGCCGAGGAGGAGGCCCTGGGTCTCACACACATCGACTACTACCGCGACTTCGGGGGCCGCGTGGAAGGCATCCGCACGCGCCTCGTGGAGCTCCTGGAGGACCTGCGCGCCGACGGCAAGCGCATCGCCGGCTACGGCGCCCCGGCCAAGGGCTGCACGCTGCTGAACTACTGCGGCATCGACAGCGACCTCGTGCCCTGGACCGTGGACCGCAACGGCTTCAAGCAGGGCCGCTTCATGCCCGGCACGCACCAGCCCATCCACCCTCCGGAGCGCCTGCTCGAGGAGCAGCCGGACTACGTGCTGCTGCTGCCCTGGAACTTCGGCGAGGAGATCCTCGGCCAGCAGGCGGAGTACCGCGCCCGCGGCGGCCGCTTCATCATTCCCATTCCCGAGCCACGGATCGTGTGACGATGTCCATCGCCCGCCGCCCCGAGACCGACCGCCGCGCCCCGGACGCGCGCGCCCTCCCCTGCCCCTGCTGCAAGGAGGGCACCCTGCGCCTCTTCCACGAGGTGGAGGGGGTGCCGACGAACAGCTGCATCCTCCTGGAGACCCGCGAGGAGGCCCTCGCCTGGCCGCGGGGCGACATCCGCCTCGGCTTCTGCGAGGCGTGCGGCTTCATCTCGAACACGGCCTTCGACCCGGCGCTCACGGAGTACTCCGGGCGCTACGAGGAGACCCAGGCCTTCTCGCCCACCTTCAACCGCTTCCACGAGCAGCTCGCCCGCGAGCTCGTGGAGCGCCACGGGCTGCAGGAGAAGGACATCATCGAGATCGGCTGCGGCAAGGGCGAGTTCCTGCACCTGCTCTGCGCCCTCGGCGACAACCGCGGCCTGGGCTACGACCCGGGCTACTCCGAGGAGCGGGGCCGCGCCCTCGGCGCCGGGCGCTTCGAGGTGGTGCGCGACTTCTTCGGGCCCGACCACACGGAGCGGCAGGCGGACTTCGTGGCCTGCAAGATGACCCTCGAGCACATCCCCACGCCCCACGACTTCGTGGACGTGGCCATGCGCGTGGCCCGGCGCCCGGACGGCGTGGTGTTCATCCAGGTGCCCGAGTCCCTGCGCATCGTCCGCGACTGCGCCTTCGAGGACATCTACTACGAGCACTGCTCCTACTTCACGGCCGGATCCCTCGCCCGCCTCTTCGAGCGCCTGGGCTTCGAAGTGACGAACACGGAGATCACCTACGGCGATCAATACCTGACCGTGGAGGCCCGCCCGGCGCCCGCCGGCCGCCCCGCCGCAGCAGGCACGGTGGCGGACCTGGCGGCGCTCCGGGAGGCCGTGGACCGCTTCCCGGAGACCCTGCGCGCCCGCCTGGCGGCATGGAGCGCGCGCCTGGCCGCCTGGGGCCGGGACGGCAAGCGGGTGATGATCTGGGGCTCGGGCTCGAAGGGGGTGTCCTTCCTCGCCACCGTGCCCGGCGCCGAGGTGGTGAGCCACGCCGTGGACATCAACCCCTACCGGCGCGGCTACTTCATGGCCGGCAGCGGCCAGCCGATTCTCGGCCCGGAAGACCTCGAGACCACGCCGCCGGACGTGGTGATCGTCATGAACCGCGTGTACGTGCCCGAGATCCGCGAGACCCTCGCCGAGCACGGCCTGCACCCCGAGCTCCATGCGCTCTGAGGCCGCCGGCGCCGTGCTCGTGCCGGAGGGCACCCGCTGCCCCGTGTGCGGCAACGCCGCGCTCCACGGCGTGCTCGACCTCGGCGAGGTGCCCGTGTTCTGTAACGTGCAGGCCGACAGCCGCGAGGCCGCCCGGGCCGCCCCCACGGCGCCCTTCCGGCTGGCGGGCTGCGCCCGCTGCGGGCACAGCTTCAACGCTGCCTTCCGGCCCGACCGGGTGGAGTACGCCCCGGCCTACGACAGCTCCCAGCACCATTCGGAGACCTTCCGCGCCTACGCCGACGCCCTCGCCACACGCCTGGTGGAGACCCACGGCGTTCGCGATGGCGCCGTGGTGGACGTGGGCTGCGGCAAGGGCGACCTGCTGAAGCGGATCTGCCGCGCCGGCGGCAACCGCGGCTTCGGCTTCGACGCGAGCTACGAGGGGGACCCCCGCCCCGCGGACGCCGCGGGCGTGGAGTTCCACACGGAGTTCTTCGACGCGGCCCTCGCCGGGGAAATCGCCCCGCAGCTGATCTGCTGCCGCCACGTGCTCGAGCACGTGGCCGATCCCCTGGCCTTCCTGCGCGAGCTCGGCCGGGCTCTCGCCGCCGCCCCGGGGAGCGTGCTGTACCTCGAAGTGCCGAACGGCGCCCTGCAGCTCGAGCGCCGGCTGCTGTGGGACTACATCTACGAACACTTCTCCTACTTCTCGGCGGCCTCCCTGCGCCTGGCCCTCGAGGCCGCGGGCCTCGAGGTGCTGCGCCTCGAGACCGGCTTCGGCGAGCAGTTCCTGTGCGCCGACGTGCGCCTGCGCGAGCCGCCCCCCGGCCCCGTCGAGGCCGATCCCGCGAGCCCCTTCGAGGCCCTGATGGCCGCGACCGCGGCGGACTTCACCGAACGCCTCGACGCCTGGCGCCGCTGGCGCGATGCGCTGCCCGAGGACCCGGACGCCACCGTGCTCTGGGGGGCAGGCTCCAAGGGCGTGACCTTCGTGAACCTGCTCGAGCTCGTGGTCCCGGGGCCGGTGAGCCGCATCGTGGACCAGAACCCGAACAAGCACGGGCGCTTCGTGGCCCGGACCGGGCAGGAGATCGTGGCGCCGGAGGCGCTGCGGGCGGTGCCGCCGAGTCAGGTCGTGGTCATGAACGCGATCTATGCGGGGGAGATCTCGGGCTGGCTCGCGGAGCGTGAAATCAGGGCAGAGCTGCTGGATGCGATGGGCGCCCCGCCCTCGTGAACCACGCCAGCACTCAGCATTCGATCGCATCTGACACCGCGCATGCAGATTCAGACGATGGCAGAGCCTCGTCAGTGCGACAGGACTATCCGAAACGTCAGCGTATTCGGTTCCCGGGGCGAGAGCGTCTCCGGTGGAAAGGTGGACCAAGCGCCAGGGGAGTGCCATCAGAGGCTGCAGCTCGCCCGGCGGCCTTCCCTCCGTCAGGGACTGCCCCATCTGCCGAGCCCACCGACCCTGGTTGGGCCGTCCGCGAACGGGCCGATGCCAATCGTGGGGAGTCCCGAGGGAGCGTGCAGAAGGACTCGTGAGGTCGACGAGCAGATTCCACTTGCATCGCAATACTAGCCGACCGCGCGACGAAAGAAGGAACAGCACTCGGCACACCCGAACACGAGGTACCGTCCCATTACGATCTGGGCACCACCGTCGCAATGCCAGGCCATCTCCAGTGTCGAGAGAATTTACAGAACCTATGCGGCGGAACCGGAACAAGTGAGTATCTCACTGCCCAGACAAAAGAAAACTCTATGGCACGAATTATGCATTACACAACAGAGTGGAGTGGGTGGCTCCGCTACACACGCAATAGCGCTTCTGTCTTTGATTCAAGAAGCTCCAAAAAACAATTCTAGAGGAGACCGGTAATGGACCCGGCCTGGACTGCGTCAAGGAAGCTGGCCTTCGTCGTTATCTTCGCGACCGGAACTCTTTTCCAGGGTGAAGCCATCGCTGGAGTCATCACGTATCAGCAAGGATTCATCCTCAACAACATCAACGAAAGCTACGATGCAACGGCCGGCACGCGGTCCACGCTGTTCGACACCAGTGAGATCACCGGCACGGTGAATCTTCCGGGGTTCGACCAGTCGCTCGGTCATCTGACGGGCGTGGATATCTCGTTTACCTCTGAGTTCGACCACATTTCCTACGGGCAGGCTTTCGACTCGTCAGCCGAAGTTACAGGAACTCGAACGGAAAGCTATCGATGTGGAGGTTGGGGTAGCTCGCGGTGGTGCACTAGAACGTACAATCTCTTCAGCAATAGTACGTTTATTAGCGGAACCGCGAACTCTGAGCTCACGATCGAACTGACGGATCCCAGCGGCCAATCGTTCAACGTGTCTGACACGAACATCCTGAGTTGCTCTCAAAATGCGAACACCTCGACAGCGGTCCTGTGCAGTCGTCCTGAGGACGACTTGGCGAACGAATTCAACGGCTCCTTGAGCCTGAGCGGCATTGATCTCGACGTCTTCCTCGGCGTTGATCCGTTGGTATTTACGCTTACCAATCAGGCAAGCTTCTCGGCGATCTGCGACAGCGTAGATTGGTCGGTGGGTGGCACGATTCAGAATTTCGACTCCTGCACAGCTTACAACGATGTATTCTGGGATGGCCTTGTTTCGGTCGCTTACTCCTACACGCCGAAGGGGCTCGATGTGGATGCGCCCGGGCTGACGCTTCCCGCAACCATTGCCATGGTTGCGGGACTGCTCTTCGCAGCGGCAGGTCGGCGACGGGAGATTCCTTGTAAGTGACGGGCTTGCGCTCGATCCAGCGATCGAGGTGACGGGGCGAGATCGCCCCGTCACCCGCTCTCGTCCTTGCAAACCCACCGAGGAAAACGGAACGTCCGGGGCCGTGAGCAAGTTCGATCACCATCCAGTCATGTCGTGGTGCTTCGCTCTGCTCCTGTTCCACACCCCCTGGACGGCATCGGGCGCTCCTGACACGGCACTAACCCTCCAGGTAATCAGGCGCCAGGCCGAGTTCGAGAACTCCGCTGAGCAGCATCCGAACGATCCAGAAGCATGGGGCGCTCTCGGGGATTTCTACTACTCCAACTTACAAGACGGTACCGCCATTCGCGCATACGGGAAGGCTCATGACCTTGCCCCGCGTGACGTTCGCTGGACAAGCGCCATTGCCGTAGCCCTACGCGGGGCGTCCCGGATCGAGGCGGCCCTGCCATACGCCCTCGAAGCGGAGGCTCAGGACCCGAAGAACACACGGGTGAAGTTTCTCACCGCCGTACTTCTGGAAGAAACCGGAAGACTTGAAGAGGCCACAAGTCGCTTCCACGAGCTGCGTGCGCTCCTGCCTCAAGATCCGAAAGCTGCATATCATCTTGGACGAATCCTCTTGCAGACAGGGCGGTTCGAATCGGCCAGGGACGAACTTCTCCGCGCCCTTGTATTGGAGCCAGAGAACACAGCAATACGGGCACAGCTTGCCATGCTCGCGCCGCACTTCCCGGCTGAGGGGTGGACTACGGAAGCACTCGAGCCTACGGGTAGCGCGGAGCCGACGATGGAGTTCCCGATGCCCTTCATTGAACGCATGCTTTCAGAGGTAAGCGATCTGGAAGGGCTCCGGGCAAAGCTATCGAGGCATCGAGAGGACCGCGATTGGACAGCCATCCGCGACACTCTCGTAACCATCACCAGCCTTTACCCAGAGCAGGCAACCACCGGTGAATGGATCGACCTCGCTGCGATCGAGAACCGTTTGTCCGGCTGGCAACAGGCACTCTCGATTCTTAGATCTGGCCTTTTCCGCCATCCTCAGGATCCCGAACTGCTGGCGACCATGGCGGAACAGCAGCTGCGCCTGAAGGACTATTCCGGAGCCGAACAAAGCTTTACGGAAGCCCTTCGAGCCGCGTCCGACCCGACGCTGGAAGCCCGCGCGCAACAGGGCCTCGGTCGCATTGCCGCGATCGCTGGCGACCTGGACGGTGCACTCTCCCGACTGGAAACCGCGCAAACCCTGTGGCCAGGGAGCGGCCTCATACAGGTGGATCTTGCACGCGTCCACGGGGACCTTGGTGATTTCGACGCAGCGCTGCAGCATCTGGCGAGGGCCCGGGAGCTCGGCTTCCCGGTAGACGATTCTCTCGAGGCTCGCCTGCTCAGGCGCTCGAAGAGCGAAGGCGCGAACAAATAGCTGCACAGGGATGGTACGTGCGCTCCACACAGAACTCCGAAGCGACTCAACCCAGCCGCCCCTTGCGGCACGACTGAAGTCTCGCCGATGGCCCTCACGCTTCTGGCCCTGTGTCTGGCCCTCTATTTCTGCAATGGCTATCTGCTGCTCGCCATGGAGTGGCTCGTCGGCTTCGGCCACCTAGAGACAGACGCCTCCTGGTCCTACCAGGTGCAGTTCGCGCTCCACCTGGGGGCCGCACCAATCCTGACGGCCGTACTCGCGGCGTTCATCGGCGCCCACGTTCGCAGGAAGTTCGCATCGGGATCTCGAAGGACACGGATTCGCGGATTCGCGCTCGCCGCTTCATGGCTGATCATCGTCGTCAGTGGCGCAGCCCTGATCCGCCTCCCGGGCGAGCCTTCGACACCGCAGGTACCATTCCGAAGCGCGGTGTACGCGATTCACGTGATCCTTCCGTTCCTGGCCGCCTGTCTGTTCGTGCTGCACAGGAAGGCCGCTCACGCCCCTCTTGGTCAACGCACCCTCAGGCGCCTGTATGCCGCCGGGACGGTCAGCGTGCTGACGGTCACGATGCTACTGGTCGTGACGCCGTCTCCCGCCAAGACCAGTTCGAGCGAAGAGCGGACGACCATAAGGCGAGCGCCGTCGCCGCTGACCCTGGAGTTCAAGGAAGGCGATCTAGCGCGCACCCTTGCGGTGCTCGAGGACACGGAGCGGTGCGCCTCCTGCCACCAGGATACGCATGTACGTTGGCTCTCGAGCGCACACCGACACGCTTCCCTCACGAATCCCTTCTACCGCTCGGCCGTGACCGAGACTCGTCGATTCGTTCGCGCCCGCGATGGTGACGTGAGGGCCGCTCGGTTCTGCGCAGGATGCCACGATCCCCTTCCGCTTCTCGCCGGAGCCTTCGACTCACCGGAGTTCGACACCGCAGAGGCTCCCTACGCGAAGGCCGGAATCACGTGCATGACCTGTCATGCTGCACGCAGCAAGGACTCGCGACGGGGAAACGGCGCCCTCTTGCTGTCGCTTCCTGCGGAATATCCGTTCGCGGATAGCGGAATCCCGGCCATGCGCTGGTTCAGCGATGTCCTGCTTGCATCGAACCCGGCGATGCACAAGCGCGACATGCTGACCCCGTTCCATCGACGCCCCGAGTTCTGCGGAAGCTGTCACAAGGTCTCGGTCCCGGAATCTCTCAACGGGAAGCACTGGCTCCGCGGCCAGAATCATCTCGATTCGTTCCTTCAAAGTGGTGCATCCGGCACCAGTCTCGACTCGTTCAACTATCCTGAAACACCGCATACGAACTGCAACGGCTGCCACATGCCGCTCCGAGCCGCTTCGGACATGGCTGCCAGTGGAACGCTGCAGGACAGCACTCCCAGAGCTAGAGATCACTTCTTTCCCTCTGCCAACACTGCCGTGACATCGACGCTGAGTTCCAACCCACTGGACGATACCAGGGAGCACCTCGCATTCCTCGAAGGGAGTGTGGAGCTGGCTATCGTCGGCTTCCGTTCTGCCGGCGAGATCAACGGAAGTTTCATCCCGGTTCGCAACGGAATGGCGTGGCTGCGCCCCGACGAGCGCTACCTGCTCGAACTCGTCATCAGCAACCGCCGGGTCGGGCACGTCTTCACAGGAGGCACGGCCGACTCCAACCAGGTCTGGATCGGGCTGCGGATGCGCGAGTCGGGCCGCGTCATCGCGGCGAGTGGATGCCTGGACCCCGAGACCAATCGGCTTCATTCGGCAGGTACCCATCCCATCACCAGACTCCTCGTGGACGAGTACGGGAATCCAATCGATCGCAGGAACGTCGAGGATATCGTCGCAACAGCGTTCTCGACCGAAGTACCCCCCGGCGCGTCCCGTGTCGTCCACTACCGTTTTCGCACACCCGCTGCTCCGTCCGGCCCCATCCAGTTCGAGGCGGAGCTGCTCTACAGGAAATTCTCGACCGACTACCTGAACTTCAGTCTGCCCTCCCAGGACGGACGAAACACTCTTCCGGTTGCACGGATTCACCGGACCCAGGTCGACGTCATGCTCGAGGGAAGCAGCGACACCGTATCGCCAGAGAGGAACGGTCTCGTTGATGGGCTCGAAACGAGGCTCAACGACTACGCGATCGCCATGCTTCTTGCTGACCAACGGGCCCAGTTCAGACAAGCCGAGCAGCTGTTCACAGAGCTTGCCGATCGAGGTTTCACCCCGGCCCGGCTCAACCTGATCCGTCTCCTGCTGGAAGAAGGCCGCATCGAGGAAGCTGACGTCCAACTGAGCGAAATCGACCACACGAGGCTGCCCAACCCGTGGACGGCCCAGTGGTACGCCGCGCTCGTGGCGCTCCGGTCCGGCGACCCTGAGCAGGGAGTGACCCTCCTGGAGTCACTGCGCAGCGGTGAGGGAATCGCGCGTTCCCGCGGCTTCGACTTCTCACGGGACTATGACCTCCTCGATGCCCTGATCGAAGGGTATCTACTGAGGGCAGCGACGATGGGAGGCAGCGGCGAAACGTACCGCAACAGCCTTCTGGAGGCGCTCCAGACCGCCCATCGGCTACTGGAGCTCGACCCGGAACGGGCGCCCACACACCACAGACTTCGCGACATCTATCGACTGCTCGGCGACGGCGAAAAGGCCTCCGAGCACGACGAACTGTTCGACCGGTACCATCTCGATGAGACCATCACTCAGGCTGCCATCGCGCGCGCCCGACGCCGGGACCCATGGATCGATGCACTGGCACAGCCGGTGGTGATCCACGAGCTTGCCGCTCGAGGATCCTGCACGCTCGGACCACGCTGATCGTGTCGCGCTGCGAGAGAACGATACCACTCGGCGCGTCTGCTCTGATGCTGATGGCTGCGCTTGCTGGCTGTGGCAAGTCACCCGACCCGACTCCTCCTCGGACGCAAATGCCCGATGGCATCACTACAGGAGTCGCGCAGAGCCCCG
Source organism: Pseudomonadales bacterium (assembly GCA_036351515.1). GTDB lineage: Bacteria > Pseudomonadota > Gammaproteobacteria > Pseudomonadales > Azotimanducaceae > JAZBPF01. Next base: position 45,206 of record JAZBPF010000331.1, read on the forward strand.
TTGGCCTCCACTTCACCGACGTGACGGACGCAGCCGGCATTCGCTACGTCCATCGGTCTGGCGGGACAGGACGAAAGTACCTGTACGAGACGATGATCGGCGGCATCGTGTTCGCGGATTTCGATCGAGACGACCTTCCCGATGTCATCGCCGTGAGCCCAGCCAGCGACTCCGACGAAGAACCATCCGCCAGGACCCTGGTGATCTTCCGGAATCGAGGCGACGGCACCTTTGAGGACGTCACCGACGATCTCCTACGGAATCCACCCAGCATGGCATTGAGCGCGACGCTGGCGGACGTCGACGGAGATGGCTGGCCAGATCTCTACGTTTCCTGCCTCGGGCCGAACCGGTTGTACCTCAATCGCGAAGGACGACAGCTTGAGGACGTCACCGGTGCCTGGAACGCCTCCGGCGCCGACGATGCCTTCACCACCGTCACGCTCGCGACAGATATCGACGGGGACGGGGATATCGATCTTGTCAATGGGAACTACGTCGCCTGGTCCCCGGGAATCGAAGCAAAGGTGAGACAGTCGCTCGACGGCGATCGCGACGGGTTTCTGGATCCTCGACTCTTCTCCGGCGATCCGCTCGAGGTGCTTCTCAACCAGTTCCCGGATCCTTTGCTCGCGAATACGAGTACGACGGAAGGGGAAAACGGGCTCCTTTGGGACACCACCTCCTATCCAGGAAAGGTGCTCGGGCTCATCGACGTCGACGTCGATGAGGACGGAGACATGGACCTGCTGGTAGGGAACGACACGATTCGCAACTTCGCTTTCCGCCAGACCCAGAGCCGCGTCTACGAAGAAGCCGGAAACCAGCTCGGTTTCTCCTACGACGGTCGGGGAATCGCAACGTCGTCCATGGGCATGGACAGCGCATGGCTGCCTCCCGACCTGACCCTTCATGTTGCCGTCGGGAACTTCTCTTCCGAGATGACATCGCTCTTCCGATGGCAATCCCCGGGACTGTTCCTGGAGACTGCCCCGATCTCCGGGATCGGCGTGCCTACGAGAAAGGCCCTCACCTTCGGTGCGTTGTTCGGGGATCTCGACCTCGACGGAGCGATCGATTTCATCCAGGTGAATGGGCACATCCAGCCAGACATCTCCGTAAACAGCAGCCACGAGAGCTATCGACAAAGGCCTCAGCTCTTCCTCCAGTGCACGAACTGCGCGAAAACCTTCGAGCTCGTACCGCATGAAGCGACGGGTGATTTGGCGCACCCAGCTCCGGCGCGGGGACTTGCCGTAGCGGACTTCGACAATGACGGAGACCTGGACCTGCTGATCTCCGCGGTGGATGAGCCACTCCGTTTGCTCAGAAACGATCAGGTGAACGCGAGAAACTGGTTGAAGATCCGGCTGAAAGGTCGCGCAGCGAACCGAGCCGCAATCGGAGCCGTAGTGGACGTAGAAGCGGGATCGCTGGTGCAACGACGCCAGGTCAAGTCGGTACACAGCTATCTCTCACAAAGCGAATCGACCCTTCACTTCGGACTGGGGGAGCACGAGACCGTGGCCCGGATCCGGGTGCGGTGGCCGGATGGCTCAATTCAGGAGCTCGGAGCACAACCGGCCAGGCAGCTCCTCGTGATCGCCAAGAACAGTACTGACTAAGAGGGTGTTCACAAAGTGGCCTAGGTCGCGACACATACCTGGCGTCGCAGGTCAAGGCCTGAGGTCCCCAGTAAGTGGGAGCATGGCCTTCGGGCCTTCGCCATTTGACCGCGCGATGGCTGCCTCACAACGCAATCTTGCGGCTCCACGGGGCGTCGGAGCAGGTGGTAGACACCGCCAAGTGGAGCGCAGAAGACGCGCGGTGCTATCGTTTTGTGGTGCGCCCCGCACACTCAGTTCGACCTGAACAGAGCAGACAGACCGAGCCGCCAGGGACCGCTTCACCCTCGCAGTTCCGGCCGTCTAGTTGTTCGCACTAGCGGACGGAATTCCTCGCCGGCTGCACCGACTGAAACCTCTGCTCCGCTAGCGCCTTGAGCCTGGCAGGAGCGACGAATCGGCGGATCTGCTCAGCAACAAGGCTGACCCCTACGTAGAAGATAAGGATGTTCACGGCCAGGCGCAGCAACCCCGGGGAATCGATGCCCGGCAGTGCATAGAGCAAAGGCGTCAGTGCCTTGATGAGCGGCATGTGAAAGATGAAGCAGAGCATGGAGTTCCGACTGAGAAAGCGAACGAACGGCCCCGCTTTGAAGTGCCGCAGCAGCTGAAATCCCAAGTAGGCCCAGGCGAAGTACACGAACGACACACTTGCGGCGGTGAAGGCCAGCTGCTCGCCTTCCGTCCCGATCAGGAGTCGACCAAACGGATTGCTGCTGGTAACGCCGACACCCTTCACCCACCACAACCAGGCAGCTACCGCGAACACCAACCCAACCAAGTGTCCATACAGAGTACGTCGGCTTTCACTCCCCAGATCACCCACGCCTCGCTGCCCCAGATACATGCCCATCAGCAGGATGCCCAACCAGTTGCACAGTGCCTGGTAAGCCACGTAGTCCCCGAACGCGTCCATGAGCCAAGCGCGGAGGAACACCTCGATGGGGAGCCACAGAAGAATCATCCACGGGCGGACGCGGATCCGGCGAAGAACCACCGCCCACAGGAGCAACAGGTGGATGTACGTGCCGATGTACCAAGTGGAAGAGTTCGCAGGAAAGGCGTCGAATAACACATTGAGGCCCAGCGCGAAAGGCAGATAGTTGCTTTCGTTGATGTCCCCTATTCTGAAGAAGTTGATCACGCTGAGCAGGAGAGAGAACCCCACTCCGAAGAGGAACAACTCGAACAGACGGTTGAAGAGGACCCTCGGCCAGGGTCGCTTCTCGTCTGCCAGCAGATAGCCCGTAGCCAGGACGAAGAACACGACCCCGATCTGTTTCAGGTTGACCGGGAGAGTCGGATTGAAGAGGGCGTGCCCACTGGTGTGGCCGTAGACGATGAGAAACATGCCGGACGCCTTCATCCAGTCGATGAAGTGAATACGCCCACTCATCGGTCGCAGGTCTCCTGCTTCGAGTCCCGTTCACCTCGTGAAGGGTGCGGTTGCCCGACGGAATCCGCCGACCCAGAGCCCCCATCGACTACCAGCTTGCGAACGAACCTCGCAGGATTTCCGGCGACCACGACATGGTCCTGGATCGCTGCGGACACGACGCTACCCGCCGCCACTGCGGAGCCGGCTCCGATATCGGCCATGACGATCGCTCCCTCACCGATCCAGGCGTAGGGACCGATTTCGACCTCCTTGAATTTCGATAGATCAGAGGCGAGCCAGCGCCCCGACGAGGAATCGAAGGCATGCTGCTGACGACCACTCACGATGCTGACCCGGCTCCCGAGCAGGCAGCCCTCCCGCAGGACGACGTGACCCAGAAGCGTGTAGGGGCCGACGTAGACGCCGCTCTCTACCCGCGCCTCCCGATGCGAAAACAGGACCCCGAAACTGAGCTGGCAATCCGCAGCGCACTCCGTCAGCACCCAGCGATAATAGGCCCGACGCAGGTAGTTCCCCGGAATGCCCGGAACAAGCGCGACCATCTGACTGCAGAACCGGAACCACTCCGAGGCGCCGAATCCGATCACGTCGAAGAGACGCAGCAGCGCAGCACATGGCGCGAGCAGCAACAGCGCCACGAGGTTGAACAGATCCTTCAGGTGGCTTCGCAAGATGCACCCCCTCCCCTCTCCGGGCTAGCGACGCATCCGCTTGAAGCGGGCGTTGTGCAGCGGCTCGTCGCTCACTTCGATCTTCACCGGAATCGCGTGCCGAGGAAGCCGCTCCGAGCAGATACGGCGAATTCGCTGCTTCAGCTCCGTCGGGGACAGCGCCGTCGCCAGCCGCACACGGGCCGCCACGACCTGCCCCAGGATGGGGTGAGGTTCTGCGCGGACTGCCACGTCCTCGACCACGTCGAGGTCGAGGATCGCGCTCTCCACTTCGGACGGATGAACCTTGCTCCCACCCACGTTGATGACTTCGCTGTCGCGTCCGAGGATCCGGATCCAGTCCCCGTCGAGCTCGACGCGATCGCCTGTGTCGACGAATCCCTCCTCGTCGAAGGGGCTGGGCGCGTTGAGATAACCAAGCATCGCGGTCTGCGAGCGGACGCGCAGGGTGCCCTCCACAATACGGGTTTCGTAACCGCTGCCGCCGACCTGAACCCACAGCGAGTCGTTGCTCCGCGACCGCGAAGCGAGAATCCCCAGTTCCGTCGAGCCATAGGTCTGCTGGAGCCTGACGTGCGGAAAGGCGGCATGAATCCGGGCGAGCGTGCTCTGGGGCATCGGCTCCGTTCCGTAGGTGATCAACTCGAGCGAGGAAAGGTCGTGCCGATCGATCTCACCGGAAAGCAGAAGCAGATTGAGGAACGTGGGCGAAGTGGGAAGCAGCTGCGCGCCATGTCCTGCGATCGCCGCGCACACGTCGGAAGGTCGGCGGCTGGGGGGAACGACCACCGCTCCCCCGTTGGCAAGGGTGTAGAAGAGCGTATTCACGCCCCCGATGTGGTCCAGCTGCAGGAACACGACCGTGCGCAGGCGCTGTCGACGCTTCCAGTACTTCTCCAGCAGAGCATCGAGATCGTGCACTACTCCCTTGCACGCGCCCGTGGATCCGGACGTGAACAGCACCAGTCCTGCCGCGCCCCGCTTGCGCAGGACACGGTACAGCTCGTGATCGAGAGCGGCAGCGCCTTGATCGAGTACGGTTCTGGTGGACCGATCAAGAATGATGCGTTTCTCTACCCCCGCCAGCTCGCGAAAGGTATGGTGCTGCGCTTCCGCTGCCTCCGTCAGCGGAACGACGATGTTGTCGTTCTCGAGCAGCGCGAGGAACGCAGAGACCGCCTCGGCCCCGTACTCTCCCTCCAGGGAGACGGTCTGCCCCGGCGAAACACCGGCTTCCCGAATGACGTTCTTCCACCCCTCGGTGCGCGTCAGGACATCGGCATAGGTGCTGGTCTCGCGGTGTTCACCGACCGCAAGGTCCTCCCTGAAGTCCAGCATGCGCTTCATGAGAAACGGCGCCGTCATCCCAGCCCTCCAAGGTAGATCACCTGGCCGGTGATCATGCCGCTCGCCGGACTGAGAAAGAACTCGATCGCATTGACCACGTCCGCCGGCTCCGCCCAACGCGGGATGGACTGGCGGTCAATCAGTTCCTGGAGCTTGTCTTCGGAGATCCCGCGGATCAGGTCCGTCCGGATGGGACTCGGACCCAGCGCGTTGCAGGTGACGCCGAGGGGACCGAGTTCCCTGGCCACGATGCGGGTGAAGGTCTCGACCGCGGATTTGGACGCGGCATACACCGCCTCGCCCTCCAGGCGCAGCGGCACCGCGACGGTGGTGAGGTTCACGATGCGCCCAGCCCGAGAGCGCCGCAGGAGGCGCACTGCCTCCCTCGAGAGACGGAACACACCTGTGAAGTTGACGTCCAGCACGCGCGCAGCCGCAGCAGCAGGAGTCAGCATCATCGGCGCCATGCGCGCTGTGCCGGCGTTGTTGACGAGCCCATCGAGGCCAGCCATGTGGTCCCGAACGGCTCGAAACAGATCCTTGACGCTCTCTTCCTCCGTTACGTCTGCCGCCACATGGCGATACCGCTCGTGCTCGAGATCGGTGGCTCCCCGTGCACACCCAACCACGAGGTCGCCCTGCGCCAGGAAATGCTCCGCGAGCGCCCGACCAATTCCACGACTCGTTCCGGTCACGAGGATGCGGCGACTCATGGCCCGGTCACGGCATCAGTTCAAGTACGTAGTCGGCGAGGGACCGGACGCTGCGATAGGGGCTGTGTGCGAGGGACATGGCGTGCTCGCTACTGAGGGAGAGTTCCAGGCCCTGCTCGAGCAGAGCGTCCTCGATGTCCATGAGCAGCGAAACCAGCGCGATGGAATCGAGAGGACCATCGCCACCGAACAGCAACCCGTCCTCCGTTTCATCGATCTGCTCCGAAGCGGTCCGCAGCGCATTCGCACCCCGAATCGCCTCGACAATCAGCGCGAGAACTCTTTGTTCTTCCATCCCGTTCCTCACCAGGACCCTTCCGCTCAGACCCACGACATTGACGAATCGAATCAGAACGAACCAACGCAACCCGACGACCGGTTCAAGCCCTGGTGTCAATAGTCGTAGTCGTAGTGCTGGAAGGCTCCACCAAGGGATCGCGATGCCTTGTTCAGCAGGAGGGAAACGGAATCGCAGTCATCGACCATTTCGATCGCGCCTCTCACGTCCGGCTCCGGTGTCGAATCCGCGCCGACGACGAGAACCACGAGCCCCGCGAGACGGGAAAGCACCAGGGCCTCACTGGCCGCAAGCAGAGGCGGCGCATCGATGATGAGCATCCGTTCCGGGTAACGGGCGGACATCTCGGACAGAAGTTCGCGCATCTGGGCGCTCGCGAACAGCTCTTCGGCACCAGCACTTCTGCACCCCGACGGCAATACGGAGAGTTTCGGCACGTCCGTAGTCACGATCGCGTCCTCGAGGGCGCACTCGCCCGCAAGCACTTCCAGCAGACCGTTGGTGCGCACGAGGCCCAGACGGTCGGCGATCTGACTGCGCCGAGGATCCCCGTCGATGAGCAACACGGAATGGTCGACGTCCGAGCAGATGCTCATGGCGAGGTTGATGGACACGAACGTCTTGCCTTCGCCAGGCACGGCGCTGGTCACGACGATGACGTTCGCGCCACCCGGCTCCCCGCCGGCTTCCGCGATCGCGATCTTGGAGGCGGTGAGCAGAGGACGCTTGATGCGTCGAAACTCCTCCGCAAGCGGTCCAGAACGGGTGGAGGGAGTCAGGTATCCGCGCGCCTCCAGGGTCTTCAGATCGACCCGGTCTCCTGGGGGACGGTCATGCCATCGAGGCGGCGCATCGGCGACAGAGGGTTCGTCCCCAGGATCCCGGTGAGCGGACTGGCGCGATCGCAAACCATCTCCAACCTCACGCTTGGCAGCGGACACCGCGCCCAGGAGCAGATCGCGACGGGCGGTTCGATTTGCGTTCTCCGCGTTCGACGTCGCGTCAGAAGCGGGCGGCGCACGCTCATGCGAAGCGCTTTCCGCGCCTTCCAGCGACGCGCTCGAGTGCTCGCTCTGCGCAGGCGCATCCACCGGTTGCGTATCGCAGCGCCCCGCCGGCGACTCCGCAAGACGTCTTTCCCGTTCCTTCTCGACCTGCTGCTTCGCCCGCTTGTGGCGCGCCACAGCTCGCTCGATGAGGCTCACGCGGCACCTCCGAGAAGCGCCATCGGCGACGGCAGGTCGACCACCCCCAGTACGGGCCCGACCAGAAGCACACCGTAGACCGACAACAGCACGACGAATCCGAGCACCGAAAACGCGTACGACAGCCGGCGTCGCCGGATCTCGACAGGGAGCCGCACGAGACCCACGCGGCCGAGTACCACACGACCCGTCCGGTCCGCCAGTTCGGTCACGTCTCCGAAGGTGTTCCGGAGCAGCGTGAGCAAGAAAGCGATTCCGCCACCGGTAACCAGCCCTGCGATCAGGACCACAGTCAGCAGCAGCGCGCGAGGCGGTCCGGAAGGCAGCGCGGGCACGCGGGGCGGATCGATGATCCGGAACACGTCGCGATCGAGCGAAAGGTCCGCCTGACGGGAAATCTGCGCGCTCTCGCGACGCGCGATGAAGGCATCGTACTGACTGCGATTCAGCTCGAACTCGCGTGTGAGCCGCTGGAGTTCAGCCTCGATCTCCGGCATCGTCGCGAGGGCGCTCATCATGCGATCCATCCGCTGCTGATGCGCCTCCGCCTCTACTTCGGCGGATGCCACTGCGGCTTCGACCCGACTCAGCTCGACGAGCAGTTCCTCCAGCACCCGGGCATTGCCCGCGTCGACGTCGCCCGATTCGACTTCCGTGACTTCGACACCCTGGAGCTCCGCGAGCTGTCGCAGTAGGGCCTGCACGTCGGGATGCTGATCGGTGTACAGCATTCGCAGCTCGGCGAGCCGATCACGCAAGGCGCGTGCACGCGTTGCATCCGACGCAGGCGCATCCATCTCGCCACCGCCATCCACACCACCGTCGCTCAGGGTAACGCCCTGCCCCCGAAGCGTATCGATGCGATCGCGGAGCGCCTGCCGCTGGCGTTGCGCCGCGCGAAGCCGCAGCTGCGCCTCGTCCAACGCTTCGGACGCCTCCTGGTACTCCCGGAAATAGCCGCTCCCCTGCCGCGGAAGGGTTGCGATGTTCTCCCGCCGGAAGGTCTTGAGTGCGGCCTCGGCCTCGTCCATGCGCTGCCGGTACTCGCGAATCTGCTGGTCGAGGAAATCCTGCGTTCCCAGGGAGTCCCGCTGCTGCGACCCGATGACGGTTTCCATGAAGATGTCGAGAAGAGAGCGAACCACAGCGAGCGCGCGCTCCGGATTCGCATCCTCGAATCGAATCGAGACCAGATCCTCGCGCCCGCGGGCAGACTGGAGCTGAATCCGGTCCTCCAGACCCTGCAGGAGGCGATCGAAGTCAGCAGGCGTCTCCGCCTCGATGGTGAGGTCGGTCTCCCGCGCCACTCGCTCGAGATTCGGTCGGCTCGTCAACGTCGTGCGCGCCACCCGCAGGAACTCCGCCTCGACGTTGCTGGTGTCAGCGGCAAGGCCCCGCAGGAGCTGGCCCATCATCGAGTTGCGATCGACGTAGACTCGCGTCGAGGCCGCGTACACGTCCGGGAGCAGAAGCACTGTCCCCCATCCGAGTGCACAGACCAGCGCCGCAACGAGCAGAGCAACATGGCGATGGAGCCAGCCCTTTCGGACATAGCGAAGCAGAACGCTCAGTTCCGAAGCCATCTAGGTCACGCCCACTAGCAAACCTGCCTACGATACACGCGCATCGGCCTCCAAGCTCAGGTTTCCGGCCCAGCGCCCGCCCAACGCGTCAATCAGACGGACAAGGGGCGAACGGGCTGCGGAAGCTCGGCGTGCGCCGATGAACCATGACCTCCAACCTCGCTTCGCGAAACGCCACGCTCGCGTGCTGATCACTACAATTCAGGGAGGTACCCCCCCGTTCGCCCCGTGCCCCACCCCATTGACTTTCCTTACCCGAGAGTTGCCTTCGTTCCGCATGCGAAGAAGGAGGCGGGGCGGAGTCGAAAGCAGGTAATTGACTAGCGAATCGATCAAGCCCCCAACAGGACCATATGCGAAAGGAATTCGAAACTCTTATCAAGCGACCGGAACAGAAATCTAGCCACACGAATCGCGATGAACAGAAAGACCAATGGGAAGTGTTTTGAGAATCGAAGGTGAAAGACTCTTTCCTGGATCCGCCAAGTTAAGAGCCCTCCGGGGCTGACTACGGGCCCCATTGCCTGCTTACGGAGCACACCGCCAAATCGCAGCAGACTCGAACTGATTCGTCACACCTCAAAATAAGAGAAGAGCGCGCCCTCATGCTCGGAATAGAGATCAGAAAGTCGCCAGGCAACCAAAAGGTGCCAGACGTTCAATCGCAACAGAACGCGCCTGAGTCTCGGATAACTGACGACCCGGGAGCTAATAAATAGTTCGCCGAAGCAACCATAAGAGAGCGACCCCCTAAGAGAAGCGGCGGTCCGAGGCAATCAGCCAAGCCGTGACCTAGGTTCAATGATTGAGGACACTTCCCGGCGGATAGGGTTTCTTGAAGCGCGAATCCTCCGTAGGAAGAAACAAACAAGCGAGTGACCCATGAACCGGATGGAGCCACGAATAATGCACCAAGACAGCGGAAGCTACACCCTATCGCGGCCACTCAACCGACTGCTCGCCTACTACCAGACACGGCGGTGGAGGGGTTCCCACAGGCTCTACCGCTTTCTCCGTGCGAACGCCCCGGGCCTCTGTATCAGGCATGAGACGCCATTGGGAACCTTCATCGTACCGGCAGCGGAGATTTTTTTCTGGATCGTCGGCGGCCCCATGCGCTATTATATGGATGAACTCGGATACTTCTTCGCCACACTGCAGAATTGGCATGAGCCGTTCATCCTGATCGATGCGGGAGCTGACATCGGGACAGTGAGTATGCTCACGCATTACCATTGCCCCAACCTAGCCAGAATCATCGCGATCGAACCAAATCCCCGAGCGTTCAGACTTCTCGAACAGAACCTGCATGAACTTCCGATTCCGGTGGAGCTTGTACCTGCGGCGCTCGGCGAGGAGGCGGGGCAAGCATCGCTGTCCGCCGATCCCACGCGCCTAAACGATCATGAAGGTCAGATTTACCTCTCCGCCGACGGAGAAACGGACGTGTTGGCCGTCGATTCGCTCTTAACGGAGCCCCCCGCAAACCTCGCGTTCAAGCTCGACGTGGAGGGAATGGAGGTGGCGGTCCTAAGGGGCGCGAGCCGGACGATCCGTTCAGCAGCGCGCGTTGCTCTACTGCTTGAGGTGCATCCGGACGTTCTTGATTGCGCCGGGCAGACACCTGAGGCGCTGTTCGAAGCCGCCGAGAGCCTGCGACCCATGGTCTGGCATGTGCCGCTACTGGGCAACCGCAAGGTTGATCGCACCACACCTTTCCTAAGCCAGCTCCCGCGGCGGCAATACGACGTGATCGGCCTATCCGTCGAAAGTCTATAGATAATTGTGGCTCGCGACGTAGCAAGCCCGTAGTCAGCTCCTGAAACGAAACCATCTTGTATAACGCCTATCGGCCAATGCGCATACGATACCCTCGTGCGGATGCTAGGAATCTCCTCTCCCCATCCGATGACTGCCCAGCGCGCGCGCCAACCTGACGAGGAGCAGAGGCGCTTGGGCAGGCCGCTGCGTACCGCTTCGCGACACGAGAAAGCCGTGCTCGTTAAACGCTCTAGCACTCCTGCGCCTCGGCAGTTCAGAGGATCATGCCTGGTTCGGCCTCCCACGCCTCCCAAGTGCCGCCTGGCGCGACTATTGCTCTAGACAGCGTCGCAGAGCACACACGTGGAGTCAGGCCCGCGCTGCCGAATGCCAAAGCAACGCGTGTGCATGGAGCATCAAACCGGACGCACAAGACATCGGCCACTAGTCGGGAGGGACGAAATGCAACGATGCACCTCGCTCTCGATACTCGGGCAGGTAACAGATATCAGCACAAGCACGCCGTACACATCGACCGGCTGCGAACACACTACGCGCCGGCGAGAAGGACGGGGCCGTTCGCTTTACACTCCACTGCCCGCCACCGAGTCGTCAAAAATCCTGGCGCTCCCGGCGCGGATTGCCTGGAACCCATAGACTACAGGCGCTCGAGAACGCCTCGCCCAAGGCCGCTCGCCGCCTAGACTGAGAGCTAACCGGTGTCGCAAACCCGCACAAACGTCCCGATCCAGCTCGAAGAACGCGCCGGCGTGCGCTGGAAAGAGCAGCGCATTGACTTCGCATGTTCCTTCCCGCAAGGACAACTGGACATCGATGAAGTCGGGCGTCTCAAGCTGGCGTGCGCAGGACGATTCAGCGACTTGAGAACCGATGTACGTGCGACTTGGCCGGACGGGAGCGCACGGTGGGTCGGGCTTTCCGCCTGGGTGGATCTCGAGCCGTTCGAGGTGCGCGATTGCTTGCTGCAAGTTGATGGCTTTATGCAGCAGGAAGTCGAAGCTGGCAACACCCCACGGATAGACGACCACCGGCCCTGCGTATTTCGACCCGATCACGGCTTCGAGCTTCGAGCAGAAGGAGAGGTCATTCGCCTGATCAGGGCCGAAACGGAGCGTAGCTGCAGAATCGTGGCAATCGACAGCCGCGGAGAGCGATTCCGGACGGATGTGGCCGCCATCTACGCACCCGGGGACATGGCATGGGAGCCATATCGGTTCGGACTGGAGGGCACCCTGCAGTCGACTTCGGAACGCCTTCGTTTCGAACTCTGGATTGCCGAGCGCTTTGCACCCGGGACGATGGAACTGGAGTTGCATATACACAATCCGCGAAAGGCGACGCATCCGGGCAACATCTGGGACCTCGGAGATCCTGGATCCGTGCTGCTGCACGGGTTTGGGCTCGAGCTCTCGGGAGCCGGGGAGACCGAGCTGCGGATCCAGGACGAATCGTATGCGTTCTCAGAAGGATCCGGACCGGTCCGCATCACCCAGTATGGTAGCGGCGGTAACGCCTGGGACAGTCCGGTACATCTCGATGCTCAAGGGGAGCTACACCCAGAACAACGCGGATGGGAGGCCTTTGCTTCCGGAGCACGTCTTGCCAGCGGCAATCGCGCACAGCCCGCGCTGAGGCGCGGCGATACGGCCCTGGCGCTTCCGCAGTTCTGGCAGCACTTCCCGTGTGCGCTCGAAACCGACGACTCGCAGTTGACCGCCTGGGTTCTGGCACCAGTCTCACGACCACACGAACTTCAGGGCGGTGAGCGGAAGACTCGCAAAATCCTGGTCGCAACCGGCGCGGCATCGCGGGAACTCGAACGTCTAGTGGCGCTATTGCCAAGAGTGCACGTGCCGAAGGAAGCACTCAGCGCCGGCGAGCACCTGGATGCATGCCGAGAGTCGGATCGAGTGGCGCCCATTGACGAGCTGGTACGCGCACCGAAGGCGGGCCCTGCGTGCTGGATCGAGAAGCGAGAACAGATCGACGAGTACGGCTGGAGAAATTTCGGGGATGTGTTCGCAGACCACGAGTCCCTCTATCAGCCAGCAGGTGCCCCACCCTTGGTCTCCCACTACAACAACCAGTACGACCTGATCTACGGATTCCTCCGACAATGGCTGCGAACTGGAGAGGCTACATGGTTCGAACTCGGTGACGATCTAGCCCGTCATGTGGTGGATATCGACATCTACGCGACCAAAGAAGACAGGCCGGAATACTGCGGGGGCCTGTTCTGGCACACGGACCACTACCTTCCCGCGGCCACGTCCACCCACCGAACACACTCTCGCCACAACGTCCCGGACGGAAAATCAGCCGCGATCGGCGGAGGACCGGGCACTGAGCACTGCTATACGACCGGACTCTTGCTGCACTACTGGCTCACAGGTTCACGCCGTTCCGCAGACGCGGTACTGACACTCGCGAACTGGATGGTAGAGGTGCACGAGCCCAGAGATCTCATCGGCACCTTCGTCCGCCTCCCTAGGCGAGAACTTGCCGCCCTGCTGGCCAGGGCACGCGGTAGGATCAGGCCGGACGCCCACTATCCGCTGACACGTGGAACCGGGAATTACCTCATCGCATTGCTGGATGCCTACGAACTGACAAGGGATCCAGCGTGGATCGAACGAGCGCAGATGGTGGTTGCCAAGACCTTCTCCGCCCTCGACGACGTGGACGCGCGAGATCTTCTCGACGTAGAACGACGGTGGTCGTACACGGTGTTCCTCATTGCAATCGGCCGGTTCTTGCTCTTGAAACGGCGCCTCGGCGAGAAGGATGCCTTCTATCATCACGCACGAGATGCTCTGGCTCACTACGCACGATGGATGACTGAGCATGAAATGTGCTACCTCGACTCCAAGCGAGAACTGGACTACCCCAACGCCACCTGGATCGCTCAGGAACTCAGGAAGACCGTCGTCTTGCTTTTCGCGCATGGGTTCAGCCCAGTCGGAACCGCTCCATTCTCGGTTAAAGCTCACGACTTTCTCGAATACTCGGTCCGGCGCCTTGGAAGCGAACCGACATCCCACTTCACACGCATTCAAGCCATTCTCCTGCAGAACGACTCAGTACACGACCTTCGCTGCCTTTCCGCTGGACAACTGGACGCCTCGCCGCTCGGGACTACGATTGCTATCGCCCAACCTGGAACCATGGCATTGGCACTCCGTGAACTCGGTCGAGCACTACTCAGGCCCCTCCGCGACTTCTCATGGCACCGGGAGTGGCGAGTTCTACGCTCTCGTATATTCGCTCGCGCTCGAACGTAGGTCTGGCCTCGGGGCATGATCGATTCCCGCCGCCAACCGGTCGATCCCCCCTCTCCTGAGGCCACCTACGAGCGAACGAATATCCCAAGCCTCAATGGTGCTCCTGCCCATGAGAACCCTTGCCCAGGACAGCCAACACCATGATCTCCGTGATCATTCCCTGCTTCAACGAAGAGGAACACGTCGAAAGGTGCCTTAGGAGCATTCTCTCCTGCGGATTCAAGACGGGCGAATTCGAAATCATCGTCGTAGACAACGGGAGTTCCGACACATCGCCAGAGATCATCGCGACCTTCGAATCCGTGAAGGTAGTAACGATCCACCGCAATACCGCGGCGACGGCGAGAAACACGGGGCGCGCGCACGCCGTGGGCGACCTGCTCTGCTTCCTCGATGCCGACACGAGCGTAAACCAGACGTGGAGGCAGACCGTCGAGGGGCTCGCCGCGCGTGCGGACAGTGTCTTCGCTGGCTTCTCCTGCAGGGTTCCCGCCGAACCGTCCTTCGTCGAGCGCAACTGGTTCGCACCACTATACCGCAAGCCCCGATACTTCGCTGGCGCAAACATCTGTATAAGCGCCACGCTCTTCGACCAACTTGGAGGGTTCGACGCGAACCTGGTCACTGCAGAAGACGTCGATCTCTTCCAAAGAGCAGTCGACTCCGGGGTCGAACCCGAGTTCGAGCCAACTCTCGAGGTGGTCCACCATGGATATCCATCTTCAATCGCTGCCTTCTTCCGGCGAGAGGCTTGGCACGGCGTATCCGACATGCGCTCGCTCGCCGCCTTCGTCACATCCAAGGTCGCAGTCGTCTCGTTTCTGTTCTCCGCCGCAGTCGCGACGGCAGTCATCTCGACACTCATTGGTGCCTTCAGCATTGCAATATTCGCAGCCGCCGCTGCGGCTGGCCTATGCGTACTGTTTGTTGTTTACAAGTTCGGACGCAGAGCAAAGCCGACCGACATTCGATCGACAGGTGCTAAACTGGCCATGGCTGCAGTCTACATGTTGGCGAGAACCTGGAGCCTGACGCGCGCGATCACCGGGCGAACCGCCCGGCGCTAGCTGCGATCTCTCAACAGGTTGACCACGGAGAGCCTCCGCAGGAGGCTGAATTTGCCGACGAAGTAACAAGAAAGGAGCCCCCGTGAACGCCCACAAAGACGCTCCTCTTATACCGGCAGGTTGAGCCGGCCTCGTCCATCAAGTCCTGGTGCTTGGATGGTCAAGCCGGGCCACCGCCCAAACCGCCAACGTCGATCCGAAGAACGTGCGTCGTTGGGGCGATCGTTTCCGCCAGCAGGGCCATGAGGGCGTTCATCGTAGTCAGCCCCTGACCTGAGACGGCTCAGAACTTGGGTTCCGGCTGCTCGATCCTCTCCCGGAACATGGCCGGAGTCATCCGGCCGAGGCTTCGGTGAGGCCTTTCCTCGTTGTAGATCCTGAGCCAGTCCTCCGTGATCTCTCGGACCTGGGCGAGATCGGTGAAGACATAGGCATCGAGGACTTCGTGTCGATAGGTCCGGTTGAATCGTTCGACGTAGGCGTTCTGATTA
>JAZBPF010000332.1:0-2444 GCA_036351515.1 Pseudomonadales bacterium
GCGCGCACCTTCTCCGAGCGTCCTTCCCGCCGACGGCCCACTTCCTTCGCGATGGTCTTCATGTCCGCACTGAACAGCGCGAGCAGGCGGACGAGGAAGTCCGGCATGCGCCGCGTCGGCAGCTTCGCCGCGTACTGCGGGAACGCCTCGCGGAGCACGTCGGCGAGAGCGAGGAGATCGTAGTAGTCGTCGGCGACGATGTAGCGTTCGCCCACGGCCGCGGGCGTGTCCATGGCGGCGAGGTGCGCGGCCGAGACGTCGCGCACGTCCACGACCTGCAGCCCCGCGTTCGGCACGAGCGGGAACTTGCCCTCGAGGAGCTGGGCGATGATCCCGACCGACGTCTTCACCTGGGCGGAGCGGATCGGCCCGAACACGGCCACCGGGTTGATCACGGACAGTGCCAGTCCTTCGCGTTCCGCGAACTCCCAGGCCGCGCGTTCCGCGAGGGTCTTCGACTGCTGGTAGGGCGGGCAGTCCTCGGCGACGTCCGGGTCGGTCCAGTCCGCCTCCGTGAAGGGCCCACCGAGCGGACCGCGTCGGCCATAGCCCACGGCCGCGAAGGACGAGGTGAGGATCACGCGCTCGACGCCCGCGGACCTCGCCGCGCCGAGCACGCGCAGGGCGCCTTCCCGGGCGGGGCGGATGAGTTCCATGGGGTCCTTCGGCGTCGCGAGGGGGAAGGGGGAGGCGACGTGGTGGATCACGTCCACCCCGGCCACGGCGTCGTTCCAGCCGTCGTCGGCCTCGAGGTCGGCTTCGACCAGCTCGAGCGCCTCGGCGCGATCGGAGTGGTCCGCGAGCGCGCGCTTCAGGGTCTCGCCCTTCGCGAGATCGCGCACGGTGCCGCGAACCTCGTGGCCGGCGGCGAGGAGGTCCAGGATCAGCTGCTGGGCGATGAAGCCCGAGGCACCGGTGACGAGGGTCTTCATGGGTGGTTCTCCCGCGGGTTCAGTGGGCGCGCGCCGCCTCGCGGCGCACGGTGTCGGGCGTGCGCCCAGTCCAGTCGTGGAAGGCGCGGTAGAAGGAGTTGGGATCCGCGAAGCCGAGGAGCAGCGCGATCTCCGTGTGGGAGATGCGCGAGTGGGCGAGATAGTGCCGGGCCAGCTCCTCGCGCACCTCGTCGAGCACGGCCCGGTAGCTCGTGCCCTCGGCCTGGAGCCGACGCTGCAGCGTGCGTCGGCTCGTCGCCAGGTGGCGCGCGGCGGCGTCGACGGAGGGTTCGCCGCCCGGGAGCAGTTCGAGCAGGGCGGCGCGCAGGCGTTCGCGGGTCTCGGCCTCCCTCGAGAGATCCTGCAGGCGCTGGCGCAGGGTCGGTTCGAAGAAGCGCCAGAGGGCTTCGTTGTGGGTCAGGAAGGGTCGCAGGGCTTCTTCGCGCGAGACCACCAGCTCGATCGCGGCGCCGGACGTCGGCGCCACGCCGAAGAACGCACGGATCACGGGGCTGTCGGGCACCGCTCGCGGCATGCGCGCCGCGCGCGCGTGCACCGGCTGGCGCGTGCCCATGCGCCCGAGCTGAAGCCAGATCGCGAGTTCGGCCAGCGCGAGAGGCGGTGGCGGCACGAGCGTCCCGTCCGTGTAGCGGAGTCGGACGTGGAAGCCTTCGGGTCCGTCGCCGACTTCCAGGCGCATGGGGCCGAAGAGTGGCTTGAAGCGGGCGAGACGCTGCATGGCCGTGCGGAAGTCCGGGCTGCACAGCGCCGCGAACAGGGAGGGCTCGAAGGCCTCTGCGGTGAAGTGGGAGACGAGGCGCACGGGCATCGCCGGGTCCGGATCGAGCCGGGCGAGGCCCTCCCAGAGGCGGAAGAACGCCTCGGGGGTCAGGCGCGGGTCGTCGTCGGCGAGCAGGCCCGCGGGGAGCTCCGCCGCGCGGAGCGCATCGGCCGCGTCGATGCCCGCGTCCTGCAGCAGGACCCGCCAGCCGGAACCGAGGGTGAAGCGATCGTTCGCCGTGTTCATGCGCGCGCCCTCGCGTCGGAACGCCGACGATAGCGGCTTTCCCGGGAGAGGGGACTCGCGAAGTGCGCCAGGATGCCTGCGCGGCGCGCCATGCGGAGGGCGGCGGGTGCGGGGCTGGATCGGTGGCCGCCCGATTCGGCGGCGACGATTTCGGATGGCTCGGCAGTCGCGGCTGAAGCCTGCTCCCACAAGGGCCGTGCCATGGCGTCCGTGGGAGCCGGCTTCAGCGGCGACGACTTCGGAGGTCTCGGTAGTCGCGGCTGAAGCCTGCTCCCACGGGGGGACGTGCCATGGCGTCCGTGGGAGCCCGCTTCAGCGGCGACGTGCGCCCCCTCGATCCTTTAGCTGCTGGCCGACGCCGGTTCCGATCAGGCGAGGGTGCCGTTGAGCCGGCCGCGGATGATCTCCTCGGCCTCGCTGACGATGCGGTCGATCAGCTCCTTCACGGTCGGGATGTCGTGGATCAGGCCCTGGACCATGCCCGC
>JAZBPF010000333.1:0-2198 GCA_036351515.1 Pseudomonadales bacterium
CCGGCGCGCTGCGCGCCCCCTCTCCTGTCCGGAGCCCCTGCCCATGCGTCGTTCCCGCCCGCTCCGCGGCGCCCCGCTGCTCCTGTTCCTCCTCGCCGCATCCGCGTTCGCACGATCCTCCGTCGACGCGGAGATCGCCGCGTTCATGGCCGAGCACGGAATCCCCGGCATGGCCGTCGGCTGGACGACGCCGGAAGGAGACGCGCTGCACTACTACGGCGTGGCCGACCCCGCTTCCGACCGGCCGGTCACCGCGAGCACCCGCTTCGAGCTCGGCTCCATCAGCAAGACCTTCACCGCCGCGCTCACCGCCCTCGCCGTCGAGACGGACGTGCTGGCAGCCGAGGACGCGGCCGCGACCTGGGTCCCCCGCCTCGCCGGCACGCCGGCCGGCGCGCGCGCGCTGTCGGAGCTGGCGGCACACGTGAACGGCGGCCTGCCCCTGCAGTTTCCGGACACCGTCGCGGACGACGCCGCAGCCGTGGACTGGCTCGCCGCCTGGACGCCGACCGCAGCCACCGAGACGGTGCGCAGCTACTCCAATCCCGGCATGGGTCTCCTCGGACTCGCCACGGCGGGGGCCTGGCACGAGCGCTTCGAGACGCTCGTCGAGACCCGGCTGCTCGCACCGCTCGCGCTCGCGCAGACCGGCTTCGAAGAAGACCCGGCGCAGGACGCCGCGGGACGCCGCCGCAGCGGCGAGGCGACGGTGCTGTCGCCGGGGCCCCTCGACGGTCCCGCCTACGGGCTCCGGAGCACCGCGCGCGATCTCCTGCACTGGACCGCGGCCCAGCTCGGCCGCGGGGCGATCGCGCCGGAACTCGCCCGCGCCCTCGCGGCCACGCAGCACGGACGCTTCGACGCGGGGCCGCTGGTGCAGGGCTGGGTCTGGGAGCGCCTGCCATGGCCCGCCTCCGAGGCGCAGCTCGAGGCCGCCACGGCCGACCGAATCGTGCTCGAGCCGAATCCCGTCTCCCGGCTTCCGGAGCCGGACACGGAGACGCGGGCGGTGCTCGTGCACAAGACCGGGGGCACCGGCGGCTTCGGCGCCTGGATCGGTTTCGTGCCCGAGACCGGAACGGGGCTCGTGCTGCTCGCGAACGCGAACCACCCCACGACGCCGCGGGTGATCCTCGGCGCGCGGCTGCTGGCGGCCCGCATCGCCGACGCCGCGGCGGAGCCCTCCGCCCCCCGCTGACGATCGGGCGACGGCGCACGACCCGGCGCTCCGCGCCCGGCGTCGTCCCTGCGCAGCGCCGGCCCGATCCCGTTGCACCACCGTCCCACGCGCGCCAGTCTTCTTCGGTCCGGCCGGTCGGCGGTCGGGAGGCCGGGAGCAGCGCATGCACGATCGCGAGTTCGACGTGGTGGTCTACGGAGCCACCGGCTACACGGGGCGCCTGGTGGCGGAGTACTTCGCGCAGCGCTGCGCGGCCGGCCTCGACGCCCGCTGGGCCATGGCGGGCCGGAGCGCGGAGAAGCTCGCGGCCGTGCGCGGGGAGATCGGCGCCCCGGTGGACACGCCGACGATCGTCGCCGACGTCGCGGACCCGACCTCCCTCGCCGCCCTGGCCGAACGCACCCGCGTCGTGCTCACGACCGTCGGCCCCTACCAGCTCTACGGCGAGCCCGTGGTCGCCGCCTGCGCCGCGGCCGGCACCGACTACGTGGATCTCTGCGGCGAAGTGCCGTTCATGCGCCAGGTGATCGACGCCTACGCCACGCGGGCGCGGGAGACCGGCGCGCGCATCGTGTTTTCCGCGGGTTTCGACTCCGTGCCCTTCGATCTCGGCGTGTTCCTGCTCCAGGAGACCGCGCGGGCCCGCCGGGGCGCCCCCTTTCCCCGCGTGAAGGGACGCGTCGAGTCCATGGTGGGCACCTTCTCCGGCGGCACCTTCGCGAGCGGTCGGACCACCTTCGAGTTGGCCCGCCGCGATCCGGAGGTCCTGCAGCTCCTGCTCACGCCCTGGGCGCTCACGCCGGGCTTCGAGGGTCCCGCGCAGCCTCCGGGGAACGCCGTGGAGGAGGACCCCGCGGTGGACAGCTGGGTCGCTCCCTTAGTCATGGCCCAGATCAACACACGCAACGTGCACCGCACGAACCTGCTGCTGGACCACCGCTACGGGACCGATTTCCGCTACGACGAGATGATGATGACGGGACCGGGCGAGGCCGGCCGGGCGCTCGCCGAGCAGCTC